>JAKVJO010000035.1 GCA_022486935.1 Solobacterium sp.
GGTTGCTCCGCTTCAACCGCATCATCAACTGCAGCTGCCACTGCAACACCATCGGCCAGTGCCAATGCAAGTCTTACGATCAGTCAGACCGCACCGGTTACGCTGTCGGCAGACGGCGTCATTGAAGATGTCGGGATGAGTGCCATCACGATGATGGTGCAGGGAACTGAACAGAGTTATCTCAAAGCAGACGACTTCAAGTGCGACGGCATCATGGAACGCGGTGCCAAAGCAGAGGTCAGATATACTGTTGATACCGACGGCGGCTATGTCGCAGTCAGTATTGCCGTAGACGCATCAGTACAGAGCCTGTCTGGAACGATCACAGATGAGGCAATGAATACCATCACGATCAGCACGGCAGTACAGGACAGCACGCAGGATATTACGTTTGCCAAGTCAGAAGGCTTTGTCGAAGACGACGGCCTGGAAACAGGTTCGCTGGTCATTGTGAATTACACCGGATCACTGGATGATTCTCCAACAGCAGAATCTGTGCTGGCAGCCAGCGATGCAAGCTCCATTACCGTACGCGGTGTTGTTGAAGATGAGGCAATGAGCACGATTGAGATCAAGGCTTCTGCAGATGGATCACAGCGCAGCTTTGTGAAGTCAGACACCTATACCGCAGATGGCACACCGTCCCGCGGCAGTCAGGTGCTGATTACCTGCCATTACGAAAACAGCGGTTTCACAGCTGACAGTGTCATCGTCAATACTGCTCCGCACACTGCCACAGGTACGATCACAGATGAAGAAATGAGCACCATTACGATCAACATTGACGGCACTGATGTTTCATTCCTCAAGACGGATGACTGTGTGGAAGATGATGGACTTGAAACCGGCGCATCCGTTACCGTCAATTACGCCGGCGAACTGGATGGCGAACCGGAAGCCTACGCAGTTCTGAACAGCTGAAGCAATTGAAAAGGAAGGCGAATCTGCCTTCCTTTACTTCTTTGCCGGAATGACTTCAGAAGATTGAATCAGACGGTATAGAACACTGTACAGCAGGTTGGTATCAACCGGTTTGGAGAGATGTGCATCCATGCCGGCTGCTTTTGATTTCTCGATATCTTCATCAAAGGCATTGGCGGTCATGGCAATGATCGGAATGGTCTTGGCGTCCGGACGCTCCCAGTGACGGATACTGTTGCAGGACTGCAGTCCATCCATGATCGGCATGCGGATATCCATCAGGATTGCCTGATAGTAGCCGACCTTTGAGGCGGTGAACATCTGCAGTGCTTCCAGGCCGTTCTTTGCAGTATCGACCGCGCAGTGTTTATGTTCCAGCAGTGCTTTGGCAATCTCACAGTTCAGTGCATTGTCTTCTGCCAGCAGGACACGCTTGCCGGTAAAGTCGATCTCCGGTTCCTGTTCGCTGATCTTCTGACGTTCCACATCGCTGGTTGCCCTGGTAAAGGCAGATACCAGTGTGGATTTGAACATCGGTTTACTGATACAGAGATTGACACCTGCCGCTTTGGCTTTCTGTTCAATAGAGGCCCAGTCATAGGCAGTGATAATGATGATGGTCACTTCCGGTCCGACAATATGACGGATCTCGCGGGCTGTTTCAATGCCATCCATATCCGGCATCTTCCAGTCAACCAGTACAAAGTCAAATGGCTTTCCGCATCTCATGACTTCGCTGACCCGCTTGACTGCATCTTTTCCAGAGGTGACGTATTCCGGAATCATGCCGATATCTTTCAATGTCTCTGCGGTCTGTTCGCAGACCATCAGATCATCATCGACAACCAGTGTGGACAGATCCTGGAAGGAGTATTTCACATGCGGCTTGACCACCGCCGGATCAATCTCCAGCGGGATCTCCACTGTAAACTCTGATCCGACGCCGACAATACTGCGCACCCGGATCGTGCCGCCCATCAGTTCGGCAAGACTCTTGGCAATCGGCAGACCGAGTCCGGTTCCGCCATAGACAGAAGTATTGGAGTTATCTGCCTGCTCAAACGGTTCAAAGATCCGCTTCTGTGCTTCTTCGCTGATGCCGCAGCCGGTATCGTTGCAGGCAAAGCGGATGCGGGTATATTTGCCATCCCGTGATCCCTGACTGATGGACAGGGTGATGCGTCCGCCGGCCGGGGTGAATTTGATTGCATTGCCGAGAATGTTGACCAGGATCTGCTGCAGCTTCATCGTATCGCCGATATAGCCGTCTTCCAGTCCGTGGGCAACGATTGTTTCATACTGAATGCCCTTGGCCTGAATCTGGCCGAATACCACACTGTTGACACTGTCGATGAATTCCGCAAAGTTGAACGGTGCAGTATTCAGCAGCATCTTTCCGCTTTCGATCCGGCTCATATCCAGAATGGAATTGATCAGGGAAAGCAGGTAATGGCCGGAGATCCCGATCTTGGAAATGCAGTCCATCAGTGCTTCATCGTTGCCGATGTTCTGGGCAGCCAGGGTAGACATGCCGAGGATTGCATTCATCGGCGTTCTGATCTCATGGCTCATCTGGGACAGGAAGTTGGACTTGGCAATACTTGCCTGCTTTGCCGCATTGAGTGCATCTGCCAGAATCTCTTTCTGTTGTTTTTCCTTCTTCATCGCTTCTGTGATATCGGCACTGGTCAGAAGAATGTCAGAATGCGAACTGTTCAGCCAGGAGAACGTGACACGTTTGATTGCACTGGTGCCGTCCTCTTTGATGAGGGTTCTTGTAAAGATGCACCTGTTCTGGGCCTGCAGCCGTGAAAGCACTGAATCTCTGCTCTCTTCCTTCAGTGCCTGGTCCAGTTCGTCTTTGGCCATGTACTTCTTCAGAAACGGGATAAAGTTCTGCCAGAAATTCTCACCGGATTCCGCAAAGACGGTATGATCATTTTCATTGTGGGAATAGACCCGGTAGCTGCTGTTTTCTGCATTGATCAAGGTAATGTAGTCATATTCATCTGTCGTAATGGCATTGATGATTTCCTGTGCCTGACGGGCTTCATTGATATCAACGGTATACATGAATGCCACAATATGGTCATTGCTTGGCTGCCTGGTCAGATGGATGGAAGTCTCAACCCAGGAGATGGTATGTTCAGGGGTCATGCGGCGGTACTCATAGCTGAGTTCCGTGCTGCCCTGGTTGAACAGCTGGATCAGTTTCTGCGGATTGAACAGCTGCTTGAAGCCGATGCTTTCCCGCTCATCGGGAATCTGTCTGGCGACAGCGGCGACTGCATCTTTATAGCTGAGCAGCCGGTTCAGCGGGTTTGAAACCAGTCTGCGGGTATCGTATTCAATGATGTGATCATCACTCAGATCATAGTAGCCCTTGCCACGCAGTGAACTTTCCACAGAAGTGCGCCGTGTGATTTCATCTTCCATTTTCAACAGAAGTGTTTTCTCACGGGTGATATCTTCGCCGGTGCAGATTGCAGAAACAGAAACACCGTTCTGATACAGGGCAGTCATGTGCACTTTCATCCAGAGTGATTTTCCATCAGTCTCTGACTTCAGTTCCACTTCGCCTTCCGCAGAAGGCTCGCCGCGATCCATGGCTTCATACAGTCTGCGGACGGTGGCAACACTGCCGGGATACACCTGACCGGAATCAATCAGGCTGTTGGGAATGTTGTCCATGACCGACGGTATATTAAAATGTCTGACGGTATCTGCAGTGTAGTAATTCTTGCGCTCTTTGAAAAAGTACTCCCACACTGCAACATGGATGTTGGACATTGCAGTATACAGTTTGTTCTCCATATAGGAAGCGTGCTGCTGGGATTCTACTTTTGAGGTGATGTCGGTATAGGAACAGCAGATTTCCATACTGCCGTCTTTCTGCATCAATGATTTGGCATTCATCATGATCCAGGCATAACTATCCTGGTCGATTGCCAGCGTGCGGAAGATGCACTGTTCAATCTGCGAGCCTTTCTTCAGCCGTTCAATGGTCTTTCTGACAATACTGCAATCATTCGGGTGTACCCGTGACTGGATCTGTTTTTCGATGTCTTCATCGGTTGGTTCTTCAGAGCCGGTCAAAAGAAGATTGCAGGCCGGGTTGCTGGTCAGCAGTTCACTCTTGCCATTGACGCAATGATAGACGTTGATGCCGATCGGAATGGAACTGACAATCCGTTTGATGGAATCATGTTCCATTTCCAGTTTCATATGTTCGCGCCGGGTCCGGTTGAAGTCCTGATAGCGGTCCAGATTGATATAGGAAGCCAGTATGACTTCAGTTCCATCACTCAGTGTCTTATGGCGTGAACGCTGTGAGATGGCAACTCTGGCACCGTCTTTTCTGACGATGCGGTAAGTGATTTCATAGGCTTCACTGCCAGTGCGTTTGGCTGCTTCATGCTGGATCAGGTCCATATCTTCCGGGGCGACAAATGCAATTGCATTGTTGCCAAGAGCTGTCTTCAGATCTTCCAGACTGTCATAGCCGAGCATCTCAACAAACAGGTCATTGGCGTAAATGATCGGATACCCAGGGTATAATCCAGTCACAATAAAGCCGGATGCCATCAGGCTGTCCAGCAGATTGATATCGAGCTCCCGCAGTATTCTTTTCTCGCTATCCATTTGAATCTCCGCATTTATTATACTGTTTTTCTCTGCGACCGTTCTAAAATCGTGCCATTTTTTGACGAAAGCGTTCAAAAAAGCACTGCAGCTGATTCACTGCAGTGCATCGGTATGCTGTTTCAGTCTCCGAAGCTGACGCCGAGCATCTTGGCTTCGCGGATGATTGCGGAATCCGGATCAACGGTCTTCAGTTTGCCGGCAACGTCTTTCAGCGGAACTTTGACGATCTCGCGGTTATGATAGCCAACCATGTATCCATACTCGCCCTTGAGGATCAGCCTGCCGGCTTCTGCGCCAAGACGGCTGGAGAACACACGGTCATACGCACACGGGGTACCGCCTCTCTGGGTATGGCCCGGTACAGTGACGCGAACTTCACGGCCGGTCTTCTTCTCAATCTGATCAGCCAGTTCATAGGAGACAGACGGGAAGATGTAGCTGCCGAGTTTCTTCTGATATTCTTTCTTGGTCAGTTTGGCATCTGCCTTGGAGATGGCGCCTTCGGCCACGGCCAGGATCATGAACCTGCCGCCGTTGGTATCCTTGGATTCAATGATGTGGACGATCTTCTTGATATCGTAAGGAATCTCCGGAATCAGGATGATATCAGCACCGCCGGCAAGACCTGCATTCAGTGTCAGCCAGCCGGTCTTGTGTCCCATGATCTCAATGATGAATACTCTGCCATGGGAGTTTGCCGTGGTGTGGATCTCGTCAATTGCCCGGGTGACAATATCAACTGCCGACTGGAAGCCGAACGTCATGTCAGTTCCCCAGAGGTCATTGTCAATGGTCTTCGGCAGGGTGACAACATTCAGCCCTTCTTCGCTCAGCAGGTTTGCAGTCTTGGTGGAGCCATTGCCGCCCAGGACAACCAGGCAATTCAGCTGCAGTTTGTAGTAGGTCTGTTTCATGGCTGCGACTTTGTCCAGGCCGTTTTCATCCGGTACCCGGATGGTCTTGAACGGCACTCTGCTGGTACCGAGAATGGTACCGCCTCTTGTCAAAATGCCGACAAAGTCATTGTAGTCCAGCAGCCGGAAGTGCCCGTAGATCAATCCTTTATAGCCATCCTCAAAGCCATAGAATTCTACCGGTTCCTTGGCATTGAGCATGACGGACTTGAATACGCCGCGCATGGTCGCATTCAGCGCCTGGCAGTCGCCGCCGCTGGTTAACATTCCGATTCTAAGCATTTTCTTCTACCTCCATCAGGTATTTCTTACTAAACAATAGTTCCGGATCCGGCTGTTTTACAAGGCTTTTTGAAAATTAATTGCCATGGAACGATATCTGACCCGGCATATTCTGCTAGAGTATAGGAAGAGATACAGTACTGTATTCATAATGGATTCAACTTTGATCATGATTGAAGGAGGGTCTTATGCATCACGACAATGGGATCATCAGCGAAACAAGAAGGGCAGTTGAAACGCCGAAACGGATCATCGATGCCGAAGGCAAGGCGGTCTTCGGTACCTTTCAGAGTGAGTTTGAAGAACTGAACCTGCTGGATGCGGCACATCCGACCAGTCTGCCGGACTGGCTGAATAAAGAACGGCTGACATTATGGGAAGCCACAGAAATCAATCTGAAAGAAGGGGTACTTCTGGCGGTGATCTGCGACATGGGCCTGTTTGGCAAGACGCTGAATGTCTTCTGGGACCGCCGTACCAACCGTATCTATTACTTCGATACCAATCTTCCTTCTGAAGAAACCTGCATTGCGCCCAATCTGATCGGCAACTGTATCGCCCATGCCAGAACAGAAAACAGTGAAGTGCAGTACGTGAATGCGTTTGATCATGGCAGGGTATCGCTGTCCGGTCAGCATGAAGGAACAGACGGTTCAATGGCCTACCGCTTCCAGCTGAATAAAGTATGTCAGCCAAGTATTGTGTCTATCCCGTTTGGCGATAACCGTCCTTTATATACGGAGAAGCAGATGTTTACTGTAACGGGAGAACTGACGCTCAATGGCGAAACATTCACTGCCGATGAATCATGCACTGCGATCATTGATGATCACCGCGGCTACTACCCGAGAAAGATGCACTATGACTGGGTGACCGGCATGGCCAATACTGCACAGTACGGCTGTCTTGGTGTGAACCTGACTCGGAATCAATCCATTGATCAGGTGCGCTATAACGAGAATCTGATTTTCATGGAACAGGAAAACAGTCTTCTTCCGCCGGTGTATTTCAAACGCAATCCCGAAAGCAAAGACTTCCACGGTCAGGGTCGCTGGCATATCAGAGATGATCATCACATGGTGAATGTCAATTTCCATGTACAGAACCAGCTGCCGATGATCATCCATGCCGGTGCCGTGAATGTTGATTACTACATCCAGTTCGGTGAGCTGTCCGGCTATGTGAGAATGGAAGACGGCACCCGAATCATTCTTGACGGCATGATGGGGATGGGCGAAGATAAAAGCATGCTACTGTGAGGAATCGGATATGCTGAGAATACTGATCTGCTGCGGCGGGGGGCTGTCCTCCGGCTATATGGCCCGATACATGGAAGATGAAGTGAAAGCTGCACATGCGGAAGCGGAAGTATTTGTGGACTTCCAGCCTTTTGCGACTGCACCGCGGAAGATGGCTGACTTTGATGTGATCTTCTGCTGCCCGCATCTGCGCACCGGCATCCTGAAGTTTCTGAAGGAATATCAAGTCACGATTCCGCTGTATGTCATTCCGATGCGGATGTATGGACTCATGCACTTCAATGAGATTGCCCAGGATGCCAGGGACGTCATTCAGATCTACCATGAGACCGGTGCCAATCCGGTGGTGTTCCCGAATGAAACGGATTATCCGAAGGTGCAGCGGTTCAAGTCATACCGCAGTCTGTACGGGGATTATCACCAGTACCTCAACCTGCATGCATGAGCACTGCCGGAATAAAAACTGCAGGCCAAAAAATTATGAGTAAAAAAGCAAAATGTTGTTGACATCGAAATAGCGTTTTGGTATATTAGATAAGCATTCGGTGAAAAGTTGGGCCTGTAGCTCAGGTGGCTAGAGCGCACCCCTGATAAGGGTGAGGTCGTTGGTTCAAATCCATTCAGGCCCACCAATTCTATTCATCGAATTAATATACATGGGGTTATAGCTCAGCTGGGAGAGCACCTGCTTTGCAAGCAGGGGGTCAGGAGTTCGATCCTCCTTAGCTCCACCATTGAAAAGATAAAGGCTCGCAAGAGCCTTTTTCAAAACCTGAAATGAATACGGAGGGTATACACATGAACAGTTTTCTCACCTGGTTTATGTCTACGATCGGTCAGCATATTTCACCGCGGATTTCTGTCATGCTGGTATCCATGGTACCGCTGGTTGAAGAGCGCGGCGGTCTTGTATTGGCAAGTCTTCTGAAGATTCCGCTGTGGGAAGGTGTCTTCTGGTGCGTACTCGGCAATATTATTCCGATTCCGTTTATCCTGTTCTTCATCAAGAAGCTGCTGCACTGGATGGCAGACCACCACATGGCAAAGATTGTCAACTGGTGCGAGGCCAAGGCGGAGAAGAACCGCAAGAAGATTGAAAAGTACGGGTTCTGGGGACTGGCATTATTTGTCGGCATCCCGCTTCCGGGAACCGGTGCCTGGACAGGCAGCCTTGCGGCAGCGCTGTTCGACATGGACCTCAAGAAGGCCAGTATTTCCATCCTGATCGGTGTGGCACTTGCCGCATTCATCATGTCAGTGATTTCCTACGGCGCACTTGGTGCACTGTTCGGCTGAGTTCTGAAGCGATAACAAAACGGTCACTTCCTATAGAGGCGGCCGTTTTTTGAACCTTGATTATCTGTTTTTGTTCTGCCGTTCAAACTCGTTGATCACTGCATCTGCGTAGCCCTGGATGGACTCGGCAGTTTTGGTGAGTGCTTCTTTGCCTGCTTGGACGAAGGCATCCGCATCACTGTGGAATGTTTCGCTGCAGGCTGAATCCTTGAATTCGGCATCCTGGGCGTGATTCTCTTCGCGCTCAGAATCCATCTTCTGACTCACTCTGCCAAGATAATATGCGCTGCCGAGGAGAATACCGGCTTTGATGGCTCTGTTCCAAAACATCATTGATCACCTCCGACTGTATGATGATTCTTATTTGAGAAGCGGTCAATATACAGATGGAAGTCCGTGTCAGAACAGCGGTTCAACAACAGGCAGTGCTTCTGTGAAGTCAGGCATGACCTTGAGGATCTTTGGATACTGCGGGTAATAAGGTCTGAGCAGCGGACTGTCAATGATCAGAAGTTTTGCGTCTTCCAGACCGGAGGCACCCTTGATCCCGGAAAGACTGTCTTCCAGGATCAGTACACTGGTGCCGCAGCCAATCCGTCTGGAAGCTTCCCGGTACATCGCTTCTTTTTCGTTGAAGCGTCCGTCATCATAGACGATATCTTCCTCTTTGATCCAGCGGTCCAGATGGAAGGTGCTGACATAGAAGTCCACATTTGCCCGGATGGATGCAGTTGCCATGGCAATGGGAATCTGATGTTCTTTCAGCCAGTCAAACAGCTGTTCGCTGCCCGGGGTCAGATGCGGTCCGCCCGGCATTTGCAGTGCAGCCTCACGGTAGCGCCGTTCTTTTTCTTCTGACTGTGCGGTATACCAGTCATCGCTCATCCCCGGCCTAAGAATCTTCAGGGTATCGAGGTTATTCATTCCGCAGTATTTTGTCTGCATCTCTTCAGCAGTGATTCCATGTCCTGTCAACTCCAGTGCCATCTGGTTCCATACCTGCACATGCAGGGGGGTATCAAAGAACAATGTGCCGTTGAAGTCGGTAACGCAGCCGTTCAGTTTCATAAAATAAAATCTCCTGTCCAGCAAGAGTCTACCACGAAAAATTGCCGGAATCCCTGCCGGGGCGTATATAATCATGGAAACAGATCAGGAGGTTAGAGCCATGGAATACAGTGTGATTATTGTGGCGGCAGGCAGCGGATCCCGGATGAAGCTTGGTTACAACAAAGTGTATTACCGCGGCAAAGACGGCCGGACGATTCTTGAACATACCATGGATCTCTTTCTGAAGGACCAAGACTGCCGGCAGATTGTGGTGGTAACTGATCCCGAAGTGTACCGGCATGAAATGACCGGATCACTGGCCGGCAAGGTGGTGCTGGCAAAAGGCGGTGCGACCAGACAGGAGTCTGTCAGCAGCGGCCTGAAGGCAGTGATTTCTGACTATGTCATGGTCCATGACGGGGCCAGACCGTTTCTGGATGAATCTTCATTGAATGCGTTGAAACAGGCGCTTTCAGAAGTGGATGCGGCATGTCTACTGGTCAGGGTCAAGGATACGATCAAGGTGGTGCAGGATGGCTATGTAGTCAGCACCCCGGAGCGTGACACACTCTATGCGGCACTGACACCCCAGGCATTTAAAACACAGCTGCTGATTTCCTGCATGGAGCAGGCCCAGCAGGAAGGCTTCACGGGAACAGACGACAGTTCACTGGTGGAACGCTACTCCGATGTCAAAGTGAAGGCGGTGGAAGGCAGCTATGCCAACCGCAAGATCACCACACCGGAAGATTTATAATTGATTATCGGCAGCGGGGAATTGAAGCGCCGGATGCGTATAAGTAAGGCAGGAGGACAAGTCCATGAAATGTCCGCGCTGTCTGAATACGGATCCGGCTTATTTTTATCATGGTTCAAAAGGCTGGTACTGCCGCAGGTGTATCCAGTTTTCAAGAGTGCTGCTGGAAGAAGAGAAGAACCCAGTCAGTTTATCCACGATTCCGGAGCACGCCGAAGAATATACCCTGAAGTACCCGCTGACCAAAGATCAGAGCAGGATTTCCCGTCAGTGTGCAGAAGGAGTAAAAGAGAGTGATGTGCTGATCTTTGCGGTCACTGGAGCAGGAAAAACGGAACTTGTGGTGGAATCGATTGCCAGTGCGTTGAAGCGGAAACAGAAAGTGTGTTTTGCGATTGCCAGAAGACAGGTGGTACTGGAACTGCAGCAGCGCCTGCAGGAGATCTTCACGGAATCACTGGTAATTGCGGTGTGCGGTGGGCATACTGCGATCACAGATGGCGATCTGATCGTCTGTACGACCCATCAGCTGTACCGCTACTATCAGGCATTTGATCTTCTGATTCTGGATGAACCGGATGCCTTTCCCTACCGTGGCGATGCCGTACTGCATGGGATTGCTGAAACTGCCTGCCGCGGCCATCGGATCTATCTCACTGCAACACCGGATGAGCAGCTGCTGAATCAGGTGAAACAAGGGACATTGATCCAGCTGAAACTGAACAGCCGCCCGCATGGACACCCGCTGCCGGTACCGGTTCTGTTCTGCGCACCTGAAGGATTCCTGCTGATCAGACTGCTGCACTGGATCCACGCCCACAGCAATCATCCGCGGATGATCTTTGTGCCGAAGATCATTCAGGCTGAACGGATGGGGAAGGCACTGAATCTGATCTTGGGAAAGTGCGATGTGTGCACCTCCCATACCGAAGCCCGCGATGATGTCATTCAGCACTTCCGCAGTGAACCGGCCGGGCTGATTGTTGCGACAACGGTTTTGGAACGCGGGGTGACGGTACCCGGGGCAGATGTCTGTGTGTATGAGGCAGACAGCCGGATCTTTGATGAGGCCGGACTGATCCAGATGGCAGGAAGGGCCGGCAGAAGTTTTGTCTCACCGGAAGGTGATGTGCTGTTTCTGCTGAAGGAACGATCACTGCTGGCAGAACGCTGTGTATCGGTACTGAAGGAGGCGAACACTTCATGCGGTGTCTGATGTGCGGCAAAGAGATCGGTTCCTCCGGCAATTTCAGTGAACTGCTGCTGGAAGAAGATGTGCTGTGCCATGCCTGCCGCAGGCGGTGGATCCACCGTTCTGGTCATACCGACCTGAATGGGATCCGGGTTGACTATGACTGGGATTATGACAGTGACTTTTCAAAATGCCTGATCCAGTACAAGGAGTGCGGGGATGAGGCACTGAAAGAGGTATTTCTCTATCCTTTGAGGAAGAAACTGAAGCGGCGGTATCGCGGATATACGCTGGTGCTGATGCCAAGCTCACATGAAAAACTGGAAGCCCGGGGATTTGTCCATCTTGAAGGGATCTTTGAGGGACTTGGGCTGCCGATGCTGGATCCGTTTGAAAAGTGCATCCTGGAAGATCAGAAACAGCTGAATCTGAAAGGGCGTCAGGCAATGGCGCACGGGATCAGATTGAAGAGGGATCAGGCACTGCCAAAGCGCATTGTCCTGGTGGACGATGTCATGACAACCGGCTCTACCCTGCGCGGGGCACTGTCTGTTCTGGATCAAAGCCGGTACCGGATCAGGATCTATACCTGTGCAATTGTCACAAAAGAGAAACCGGTGCCGGAACAGGGGCGGAAAACAGGCTTGTTTCAGTGAGATTCCGGGATTTTACTTTCTTGTACAGCAGGGGTTGACAGGGTATAATAAATGGGCTGTTTTATGGAGGTTTTGTAATGGCAAATTTTCTTGAAAAACTGATGAACGAAGACAACCGCCGGCTGAAGGATATCGAAAAGAAACTCAAGCCGGTTGAGGCACTGGCAGACCAATATTCAAAGATGACGGACGATGAGCTGAAAGCGATGACTCCGGCATTGAGAGAGAAACTGGCAAACGGCGCAACTCTGGATGACATTCTTCCGGAGGCGTTTGCGACGGCAAGAGAAGCCTGCAAACGTGTGATCGGAGAATATCCGTTCCATGTACAGCTGCTTGGCGCTGCAGTCATGCAGGGCGGCGATATCGCTGAGATGAAGACCGGCGAAGGTAAGACACTGACTTCTGTCATGGCAGTCTACCTGAATGCGCTGGCCGGCAAGGGCGTACATGTCGTTACGGTCAATGAATATCTGAGTAAGCGTGACTCGGAGTGGATGGGACAGATTCACAGATTCCTCGGACTGACTGTCGGTCTGAACCTGCGTCAGCTGACCCCGGCACAGAAGCGGGCTGCCTATGAGTGTGATGTGACCTACACCACCAACTCAGAGCTTGGCTTTGACTATCTGCGTGACAACATGGTTACCAAGGCATCTGACCGTGTACAGCGCGGGCTGAACTTTGCCCTGGTTGATGAAGTTGACTCCATCCTGATTGATGAATCCAGAACCCCGCTGATTATTTCCGGCGGTATGAAGCAGACTGCCAACCTGTATCTGCAGGCTGACCGCTTTGCCAAGAGTCTGAAACCGGACGCGGATTATGAAATTGACGTCAAGGCACGTACCTGCCAGCTGAGTGAAGAAGGTGTCCACAAGGCAGAGAAGGTATTCCGCATTGACAATCTGTACAACCTGGAACATACCCAGCTGCTGCACCGGATCTACCAGGCACTCAAAGCCAACTACATCATGCAGAAAGATGTGGAATACGTCGTTGATACCACCAATGATGAAATTGACATCGTCGATCCGAATACCGGCCGTCTGATGAAGGGCCATGAATGGTCAGATGGTCTGCATCAGGCTGTCTGTGCCAAGGAAGGTGTATCAATCCGTCAGGAGACAACTGTTCTTGCGACGATCACCTATCAGAACTTCTTCCGTCTGTATAACAAGCTTGCCGGTATGACCGGTACAGCCAAGACCGAGGAAGAAGAATTCCGTGAGATCTACAACATGCTGGTCTATGAAATCCCGACCAACAAACCGGTCATCCGTATGGACGATCCGGATGCGGTCTATGGAACCAAGAAGGCCAAGTTCGATGCACTGATTGATGAAGTGCAGGCAAGACATACCAAGGGCCAGCCGGTGCTGGTCGGTACCATTGCCGTTGAAACTTCTGAATTGATCAGCGACATGCTGAAGAAGCGCAAGATCCCGCATGAAGTGCTGAATGCGAAGAACAACGAACGTGAAGCAGATATCATCGCCCATGCCGGACGCCAGGGTGCAGTGACCATCGCAACCAACATGGCCGGCCGTGGTACGGATATCAAGCTCGGCGAAGGCGTCAGGGAACTCGGCGGTCTTTGCGTCCTGGGCAGTGAACGTCATGAATCAAGACGTATTGATAACCAGCTGAGAGGACGTTCCGGACGTCAGGGTGACCCGGGCGAATCCAGATTCTATGTCTCCGTACAGGATGATCTGATGGTACGGTTCGGCAGTGAACGCATGGAGGGAATCTTCAAGGCGCTTGGCGATGAAGCCATTGAGTCCAAGGCGATTACCAAATCCATCGGTTCTGCCCAGCGCCGTGTTGAGGGTGTCAACTTCGATGCCCGTAAGACTCTGCTGCAGTACGATGATGTACTCCGTCAGCAGCGTGAAGTCATGTATGATCAGCGTAACTTCATCCTCGATAACGAAGATGTCCATAAAGTCATCCGCGACATGTTCGAGCGTGTCATCAGCGATACGGTAGCGGCTCATGTTGATCCGTCTTCCCGCACCCGCGATGTACTTGTGCCGGAACTGATGAAGTCACTGGATCAGCTGGGATTCACCGGTCTTGCGACCGAAGCAGAGCTCACCGGCAAGAGTGCAGAAGAACTGTCCAGCATGCTGATGGATAAGGCGTGGAATGCCTATGACACCAAGATCCAGCCGGTGCAGGAACAGATCCGCCCGTATGAGCGTGATATGTCACTGCGTATTATCGACCGGGCATGGGTTGGACACATTGATACAATGTCCAAACTGAGAGACGGTATCGGCCTGCGTTCCTATGCGCAGGACAACCCGCTGCAGGCATATGTATCTGAAGGCTACACACTGTTCCAGACGATGATGTCAAATGTCGCTCAGGAAATTGTTGCATACTGCATGAACTTGAAAGTTGTCGCAGCACCTGCTGCAGACGCTGCCAAGCCGATTCAGGCATAAGGAGAAGAAAAATGGAACTCTATGAAATGAAACAGGGCATTGCCCGCAGCCAGGCTAAATTGGAGCAGCTTGGCCAATCCCTTTGACCTCGCGTCTAAAGAGAAGAAGATAAAAGAAAACGAAGCCGAACAGAACGGCGAACACTTCTGGGAAGACCAGAAACATGCACAGCTGGTGATCCGCGAAACCAATTCCATGCGGTCGCTGATTGACAACTACAACAAGATTGACGGCGAACTGAAGGAAATGGACGAGAGCACAGAAGAGCTCAAGACCAATTTCGACAAAGATCTGAAGGACCTCGTGGAAGAGGAATATGCCGAAACCATGAAGCAGTTCGACAGCTTTGAAATTCAGGTGCTGCTGTCCGGACCGTATGATGATCATGCGGCAATTCTGGAAATCCATCCGGGTGCCGGCGGAACCGAAGCCATGGACTGGGCCGGAATGCTGTACCGTATGTATACCAGATGGGCTGAGCGCAAAGGCTACAAGGTCACGCTGCTCGACTATGAAGAAGGCGAAGAAGCGGGCGTCAAATCCTGCTCCATCCTGCTGGAAGGCCCGATGGCCTATGGCTATCTGAAAGCCGAAAACGGTGTACATCGTCTGGTGCGTATCTCCCCGTTTGATGCCAATGCAAGACGTCATACTTCATTTGCGTCCGTTGAGGTCATGCCGGAATTTGAAGATGACATGGACATTGTCATTGATGACAAGGATCTCGATGTTGTCACCATGCGTTCTTCCGGAGCCGGCGGCCAGCATATCAACAAGACTGACTCGGCAGTGCGTATCCGTCATATCCCGACCGGGATTGTGGTATTCTGCCAGACCCAGCGTTCCCAGCTTCAGAACCGTGAGCAGTGCATGAACATGCTGAAATCAAAACTGCTGCAGCTGAAGATCCAGGAAAACGAAAAGCGCATGAAGGATATCAAGGGTGAAGTCAAAGCCAATGAGTGGGGTTCCCAGATCCGCTCCTACGTCTTCTGCCCGTATACCATGGTCAAAGACCTGCGTACCGGCTTTGAAGTAGGCAATATCAATGCCGTCATGGATGGCGACCTGGATAACTTCATCTTCAGTTACCTGCGTTCCCAGATTTCATAAGAACATGGAAGCCCTTCGGCTTCCATTTTTCAGAGGAGCCTATGCCAAAACAGTTTGAACATGTCCTGAGTGAAGATGAATACCAGAATACCGGAGGTAAGATCGGCACTGTGCTGAAACGGGTATTCGGCTTTTCACGTCACGAAATCTCCAGATTGAAATTTGACGGGCAGATTATCTTTGATGGTGCACGCATGCATGTCAACCAGAGCATCCATGCCGGCGATACACTGACAGTGGTCTTTCCAGAGGAAATCTGCCAAGACGAAGTGAAGACAGATTATATCCCTGAGATTCTCTATGAAGATGAAGATCTTGTCATTGTCAACAAGCCTGCAGGCATGGCAGTACATGCCAGTCATGGTCATCTCGATGACAGCCTTGGATCAGCACTGCATGCATACTACCGGAAACAGGGCATTGAGTTTACGGTGCGCTGCATCGGCAGACTGGATAAGGATGTATCAGGTGTCATGCTTTACGCAAAGAACCAGCCCGCAGCTGCAAGACTGACCAGACAGCGGCAGGAAGGCATCTTGAAAAAGACCTATACGGCATTTGCGTCAGGAATATTTCCGGGAAATGAAATCGTGCTGGAAGATGCCATTGAAAAAGTGGCTGGAGAGCGGGCCAGAAGTGTTTCAGAAGACGGTAAAAGAGCACGGACAAAGATCACTGTGCTTGCATGTTATGAACATGCATACAGCCGTCTCAGTGTTCAGATTGAAACCGGTCGGACACACCAGATCCGCGTGCACTGCGCTGCCAGCGGTCACCCGCTTTTGGGCGATACTCTGTATGGCGGGGATACTGCACTGATCAATCGATGCGCACTGCACTGCAGTCAGATTGATCTGATTTCTCCCTTCAGCCAGCAGCCTGTATCAATTCAGGCGCCGCTGCCGGAAGACCTGCAGAAACTGCTCTGATTATTTCCTGAACTAAAACCATAATAAACAAAACTGGGCTCACTGCATGATTGCAATGGGCTTTTTGATTGATGCCCGGGGGATTGCTTCGGGCATGCACTGCATTCAAGCAGGAAAAGTTTTGGATATTTTTTGCGGATGATACAACTATTTGCGGCTTTGAGTTGTTGATGAGGTGAAGGGGGAACGGTAGAGGCATATGAAAACATAGATGAACAGCGAAAACAGCGGCAGGGAAATCACATTCTTTATTCAGCTGCTGCATCAGACAGCAGATGGATACTGTATTGATCCGGATGTGATGTTGAGAATCATTGATTATGTGATTGAAGAACTCAGAAAAGAATGGCAGAACAATCACCCCAAAGAGGGACAAGGAGAAAATAGAATATGAAAAAAGTATTTATCTGCAGTAAGTGCGGCAAAGCGTATCTCAACGATGAAACAGGGATCAGATTCTGCCCGGATGATGGAGGAACACTGATCTCTACCGGGTTTGATGAAACACAGTGGAGTGAAATGAGTGAGGAAGCACAGAACAATACAGTGAATGCGATCATTCATCCAACCAACCGGAATCAGGAGATTGCGGATGCCCTGAAATCCGCTGGCAGCGCTCTTGGCAATGCCGCAAAGATGACAGGAGAAAAACTCAAAAACAGTCTTCAAACAGAAGCTTCATCAGAGAATAGATCATCAGATTCCAAGATCAGTTCGTTTGCATTTCAGCCTTACAAAAACGTTGGTGGGAAACTGTGTGAGATATCCAATGCGCTCTGTCTGCTTGGCTGTATCATCAGTGTCGTACTGGGCCTGATCATCATCAGCAACAATCCGTTCTCCTACGGTTATTCTTCGGATCTCAGCACCGCGTCAGTGATCTGCGGAGTGCTGGTCATCGCAGTTGGCTGCTTTATCTCCTGGCTGACTTCGGTATTCATGAATGCGATGGGCGTCATTGTCATCAAACTGGGTGATATCGAAAAAAACACAGGTGCGAAATAAGATCACACCTGTATCTCAGAACTGATCAGTCCCAGCTGGAATACCAGAAGGAATAAGATTTTTTGGGAAGATGCTCACTGCCGGCAAAGCGGTGGGCTTTCTTGTGGATCAGGTCGATTCCTTCTTCCACACCTGCATCGAAGGATATATCTGCGTCTTCCGGTGCAATATTGAGTGCGAAGGTCAGCTGGCCTTTCTCATCCCGTCTGCGGAATACCATCTGCTGGTTCTGCAGGAAGATCTGGTTGTAATCACCGTCAGTGAATACATGGTAGGTAATGCGCATATGGGCAAACGCGCTCAGCGTATCTGTCAGTGCATTCCATTCGGGATGATCATAGGATGGACGCAGCGCATCATCAGAGTATTTCGTGCGTTTCCCTTTGGCGCCCCATTCACTGCCATAGTAGATACAGGGAATGCCCGGCATCGCAAACATCAGTGCATACGTCAATGAAAGATCGTCTTTCGGATCTTCCAGCACCGATGCCAGACGGTCAACGTCATGGTTGTCACCGAATGACAGCAGATGTTTCCCGCG
>JAKVJO010000036.1 GCA_022486935.1 Solobacterium sp.
GCACGATCGGTTCAGATCTGTCAGTCAGCTGTGAAAAGCTGAATTGAGCAGTACTTCAGGGCGGCGGGAGAAATCCTGTCGCTTTTTATGTGGCAGAATACCCGAAACAGGCCCTGCAATGCTATAATTTTCACGAAAGAGGGGCAACTGAATGAAATGTGCAATATTCTTTGCGGAAGGCTTTGAAGAATGCGAAGGCCTGATCATTGTCGATGTACTGAGAAGAGGCAATGTCGGGATTGATACGGTATCCATTACGGATTCCAGGGAAGTGCTCTCCAGCCACCAGGTTGAAGTAAAGACAGACAAGGTCTGGAATGAGATCAAACCGGATGACTATGATGTGCTGATCCTGCCGGGCGGCAAGCTTGGAACGGAGAACCTGGAACACTTTGCACCGCTCACTGCAACGCTGAAGAAACACTGCGAAGCAGGCAGGCTGACCTGTGCGATCTGTGCAGCACCATCCATTCTCGGACATCTGGGATTATTGAAGCACAGAAACTACACCAGCTTCCCGGCCTTCAGCGATCCATCGTATGAAGGTGACTATCAGATGGAACTGGCTGTCCATGATGGCAATGTGATTACCGGCCGCGGCATGGGAGCGACCATTGACTTTGCCCTTGAAATTCTGAAAACGATCAATCCGAATTCACTGGAACATGTAGAATACGGCATTCAGTACGAGCACGCATTCCGTACACTGAAGAAGCCGATGTGAGGAGACCTTAAACTATGCCGATGTTTTCCAACGATTCAAGACAGTTCAAGTTTGACGTACTGAGAGAGATTTCCAAAGAAGCATTCGCAGACGAACTGGATGAGCAGAAGATCCAGGCCAAGGCAAGAGAGCTTGTGTCCCTCGGTTCACCAAGAGTACGCTGCTGTGTCTACAAGGAACGTGAAGTGCTGAGACAGCGGGTAAGGCTCGCCCTTGGCGAGATGGCGGATGAGACCAAGGAATACAATCCAAGACAGATTGTCCAGGTGATTGATGCGGCATGCGACGGCTGCACCATCCGCAAGATCCGGGTGACTGATAACTGCCGTAAGTGCATGGCCAAGGCCTGCATGGCTGCCTGCCATTTCGGGGCAATCTCCATGGGCAGCGACCGTTCTGAGATTGACTATACCAAGTGCAAGGAGTGCGGTGCCTGTGCAAGAGCGTGCCCTTACAATGCTATTGTTGTAACAGAACGTCCGTGCTATGCACACTGCCCGGTTCAGGCGATCAGCTGGGATGAGAATAACATTGCTGTCATTGATGAAGAGAAGTGCATTGACTGCGGCCAGTGTGAACTTGCCTGCCCGTTTGGGGCATGTGAGGATATCTCCTGGGTTGTGCCGGTCATTACTGCACTGAAGATGAAGAGTTCTGTCTATGCCATTGTGGCACCTTCCATTCAGGGACAGTTCGGCAGTGCAACCATGGCACAGATCAAGAAGTCCATTGAGATGCTGGGCTTTGAGAAGTGCTGGGAAGTGGCAATCGGTGCTGACAAAGTAGCGGAAGCTGAGGCAAAGGAATTGCGTGAGCACATGGCAGAAGGCAAGCCGATGACGACTTCCTGCTGCACGGCATTTGTAAACATGCAGCGGATTCATTTCCCGGAGCAGTACAAGGAAAATAAATCTTCAACAGTTACCCCGATGATTGCCCTGGCAAGAAAACTGAAGAAAGATCACCCGGATACCGGTGTTGTATTCATTGGACCATGCGTTGCCAAGAAACAGGAAGCCATGGAACAGATGACGGCAGTCGACTATGTACTGACCTTTGAAGAACTGCTGGCCATGCTGGCAAGTCAGAAGATTGTACCGGAAGAAGTGGAAGCCGGACCGGACAGTGATGAAGGAAGCAACTTCGGACGCGGTTTTGCGGCAGTCGGCGGCGTTGCTAGAGCTGTAGATCAGGCGCTGAAGGAAAGCGGTGCAGATCCGGTTACCTGTGTCTATGCCGATGGTGCCTTTGAGTGCAAGAAGCAGCTGATGCTGATGAAGGCAGGCAAGTTCAATGCCAATATCCTGGAAGGCATGAGCTGTATCGGCGGCTGTGTCGGCGGACCTTCTGCAATTGAGCAGATGGCACTGGTCAAGGGCCGCATGGTCAAGGAAAACAAGGACAACCCGAATCAGTCCATCATCAAGTCTGTAGAGCACTATGGATTTGACGGAGT
Organism: Solobacterium sp.; assembly: GCA_022486935.1. Classification (GTDB taxonomy): domain Bacteria; phylum Bacillota_I; class Bacilli_A; order Erysipelotrichales; family Erysipelotrichaceae; genus Bulleidia. The sequence continues at coordinate 2,181 of JAKVJO010000036.1, forward strand.
CGATATGAGCGTTCCGGACAAGAAGAAAGATGAGGAGTCAAACTGATGGTAACCGTAGAAGTATGTATCGGCAGCGCCTGCTATGTCAGGGGCTCCAACCATGTCGTCAGCGATCTCAAAGAACTGATCAAGGAAGAACACTGGGAAGAAAAGGTCGCATTGAAGGGTTCCTTCTGCATGAAGGCATGCCAGAATCATATCGGCCTTGGCGTCAAGATCAACGGCAGACAGATTGCCGGAGTCACGATGCAGAACGCCAGGGAGATTCTGAAAGAAGAAATCAGTAAGGCGCTGGCATGATTTCCCGTTATATCCGGCTGGAGGAAGCCTCCTGTCATAACTGCATGCGCTGTGTCAGGGCATGTCCTACCCACGCCATGACCTATATGCATAATGAGCCGCGGATTGAAGCAGAGGAATGCATTCTCTGCGGCCGCTGCTATTCAGTATGCCCGCATGATGCCAAGGAAGTGCTGAGCGAGGTGCTTGAAGTACAGCGCTGGCTGGATCAGAAAGAAATGGTCATCCTCAGTGTTGCCCCGAGCTTCACTGCTGTCTGGCCGCAGTTTGCGTCACTGGAGAAGATTCTCAAGGGACGCGGCTTTACAATGATTTCCGAGACGGCCCGCGGCGCAGCCATGGTTTCAAGATCATTTGCCAATCTGATTCAGGAAGGCAGGATGAAGAATATCATCACCACCTGCTGTCCGGCAGTAGATGAACTGATTGAAAAAGAATACGGCGATCTGACGGAATACATGGCACCTGTGGTATCTCCGCTGATTGCCCATGGACGCGCACTGAAGAAAGAGTATCCCAATGCCAAAGTGGTATTCCTGTCTCCGTGCATTGCCAAGTTCCGGGAGATTGAAGATGCCCGGTTTGCCGGTGCTGTTGATGCCTGCATCGGTATGGAAGAACTGTCTGACTGGATCAAGGGTGATCTGAAAGACAGTGAGAAGTCTGACTGGCTGGCATTTGAAGGATCCATTTCAAGACTGTATCCGACGACCGGCGGTATCATTGCCACCCTGGAGAAAGATCCGAAGTACAAGTATGTCGCAGTTGACGGCATTGAAGAAGTCAAGGAAGTGCTGGATGCGATGCGGGAAGGAACCTTCTCAGGCTATTTCTTTGAGATGAACTCCTGCCGCGGGGCATGCCTTGGCGGACCGCTGCTGTCGCATTTCCATCATAACCAGTGGCTTGGCCAGTCTGTCATCCGTGAGAATGTGGATGAAGATCAGAAGATCACGGCCGGACCGCTGCCGGTGGATCTTTCCTGTGAGTGGCGCAAGGAAGATATTTACCGCCCGCATCACACCGAAGAAGAAATCAATGCCGAGATGATTGCCATGGGCAAGACATCGCCGGACAAGATCCATGACTGCGGTGCCTGCGGCTATGAGACCTGCCGTCTGAAGGCAATTGCCGTACTGGATGGCAAGGCGGATCCGAAGATCTGTATGCCGGAAGCACTTGCCCATGCCCAGTCGCTGTCCAACGTGGTCATTGAGAATACCCCGAATGGCATTGTCATTCTGGACAATACATACAGTGTGCGGGAGATGAACCCTGCCGCAAGATCGCTTTTGAATCTTGAGATGATCAACCCGACCGGCATGCCGGTACAGGCTGTTCTGCCGGATGATGCACTGAACCGGCTGATTCACATGACCGGACGGAAGACGGAGTATATCCGCATCTGGTATGACGCTTATCAGAAACTGATTGACCATGCGATCGTGAAGATTGAAAACGAGCCGTATGTTGTACTGATCCTGATGGACCGTACCGAAGAAGAGAAACACACCAGACTCTTACGGCAGATGCGTGAGAAGACCTTTGAAGTGACACAGCAGGTCATTGATGATCAGATGCGCTCGGTACAGGAGATCGCTTCGCTGCTTGGCGAAACCACCGCCAAGTCCAAAGTTGCACTGACCAACCTGAAGAATGCAATGGATGCCGGAGATACCAAAGACCATGGACAGCAGTGATTCCAAAATCTATATTGATGCCCACTGGCGCTCACTGAACAAGGAGAACGAAGAACTCTGCGGTGACCGGGTGCAGATCCGGCGCAGTGACAAGTGCCTGGTTTTAGTGCTGGCAGACGGACTCGGCAGCGGGGTGAAGGCCAATATCCTTTCCACCCTGACCAGTACGATCATCAGTGAGATGATCTTTGCCGGTGATTCACTGGAAGACGCGGTTGAGACCATTGCGTCCACACTTCCGGTATGCCAGGAGCGCGGCATTGCCTATTCGACCTTTACCATCATCCAGGTGTATTACACGGGTGAGGCATATATCGCTGAGTTTGATAATCCTTCCGTGATTATCATGCGGGATCAGCAGGTGCTGAAACTGCAGAAGGAAACCAAGCAGGTCAACGGAAAGAAGATCTCGATTACCCGGTTTGATGTACAGCCGCAGGATTTCATTGTGACGTTCTCTGACGGTGTGCTGCATGCCGGAGTCGGCATGGAACTGAACTTCGGCTGGGGACAGGATGAAGTGGAAGAATTTCTGGTAGAGCATGTCAAGCCAGCTGATCCAGCCAGGGAAGTAACAAGACTCTTACTGGCCAATGTCAATTACCTGTATGGCGGTAAGCCGGGAGATGACTCTACGGTTGCCTGTCTGAAGATCGTCAAGGCACTTGAAACCAGAGTCATGGTCGGCCCGCCTTCCAAGGCTGAGGATGATGAAAAAGTTGTCGGAAGACTGCTTTCGGCAACCGGGAAGAAAGTCTGCTGCGGGGGGACCACGAGTGAGATTGTGGCCCGGGTGACCAACCGCGAGCTGACGACAGACTGCTCAGAACTGCTGGCGGATGTACCGCCGAAGGGATTTATTGATGGCATTGATCTGGTGACGGAGGGGGTACTGACGTTACAGAAGGTCAGCCGCTACCTGGACAAGGCTGCCAGGGATTCTGCCTATGCAGAAAGCCTGATGTTATCAAAAGAGGAAGATGGGGCGACTTCCCTGGCCAGGGTGCTGCTGGAGTCTGATGCCATTACGTTCATGGTCGGACTGAGCGATAATCCAGCACATGACGCGATTGCCTACTCACCGATCTCATTAAATGCTAAAATAGCATTAATCAATGAAATGGCCGCGAATCTCAAGACAATCGGCAAAATCATTCATATTGAAATGTATTAAGGGGTTGTAATAATGGGAAAGAGAAGACTGAATCCGGGGCAGCTGCGCTGGACGCACAAGCCCAAATTCTATGTCATCAGTGCAGACAGGCTGGTTCTGGAAACAGAGCCGCATACAAGCATGACAGGTGTACTGGGGGTTTCTGACAGTGCGGCCGGAATGTGCCTGCCGCCTGCTGACCGCTTCTCTTTGACCCTTCGGCTTGACTATGAATTCCGGGGACCGCAGGATGAATGCGGGATCTATCTCCGGAGACATTCCGGACACTGGTGCAAGTGCTCTATTGAGAACCTCGGTTCAGATACCGTGGATCTGGCCTGCACCATGTATGAAAACGGCTACGCAGATCGCTCCATGCGGGAGATTGGATCCCTGATCAGCCATCTCTACTTCCGGCTGATCTTCTGGGATGGCGAGGCACGTTTCCAGTACAGCTTCAACGGCGACCGCTTCTCCGAGATGAGAAGTCTGCACTTCGCAGACAGCGGCGAACCGGTTACAGTCGGATTATATGCCTGCAGTCCGGGCGGCAGTTTCTTCGATTGTACGTTTTCAAAAATGGAGTATTCAGATCAGCAGACAAAATAGAAATGAGGAAAATGTAAAGCATGAGTGCAGAACAGAGATTAATCAGATATTGCCGGATTGACACACAGTCCAACCCGGATAACGAGGCAGAGACACCTTCTTCCAGAAAGCAGTTTGATCTTGGAAAACTGCTGCTGAAAGAATTGAAGGAACTTGGAATCAAGGATGCGTCCATTGATACGCATTGCTATGTATACGGACACCTGGAAGCCAACAATGGGAAAAAGAAGGGCGTGACCGTCGGCTTCATTGCCCACATGGACACTGCCCCGGATTACAGCGGCACTCATGTCAAACCGAGAATCATCCGTAACTTTGACGGCAGGGATATCAAACTCAGCGACACCGTTGTCACAAAGATGAAGGATTTCCCGCAGATGAAACAGCTGAAGGGAAAAGACCTGATTGTCACTGACGGCACCACCCTGCTGGGCGCTGATGACAAGGCCGGCATCACCTGCATCATGGAGGCACTTGCCTGGTATCAGAAGCACCCGGAAGTAAAGCATGGCCGGATCGCCATTGCCTTTACCCCGGATGAAGAAATCGGCTGCGGCACAAAGTTCTTTGATTTGAAGAAGTTCCATGCGGACTTCGCCTATACGATGGACGGCGGAACGGTACGCGAACTCTCTGATGAGACGTTCAATGCGGCATCCGCTGAGATTGAGATTACCGGATTCTCCATTCATCCGGGGGAGGCCAAGAACCGCATGATCAATGCGGCATCCATTGCGGCATCCCTGCACTGCCTGTTACCGGAGGATATGACTCCGGAGCATACCGAAGGAAGAGAAGGATTCATCCATCTCGGATATCTGAAAGGCGACACGGATCATGCGGAGATGGCATACATTCTCCGTGATCATGACGCAAAGAAACTGAAGGAAAAGAAACAGCTGGTCCAGAAAGCGGTTGACTACATCAACGCAAAGCAGGGACAGAAGGTCGCTGTGGTCAAGTTCAGCGACACCTACCGCAACATGAATGAAGTGCTGAAGAATCATCCGCAGGTTTCCAGAATTGCGGAGCAGGCAATGAAAGAACTGAACCTGGAACCGCTGAGAGAACCGGTCAGGGGCGGCACAGACGGCGCACTGCTCAGCTTCCGCGGACTGCCATGCCCGAACCTCGGCAACGGCGGAGGAAACTTCCACGGCCGCTATGAATACTGCGTGATCCAGGAACTGGAACAGGCCTCACTTGTCATCAGGAAGATCGCTGAATTAGTCAGCAGGGAGGAATAATTATGATTTGTACATGCACACTGAATCCTTCACTAGATTACTACATGGAATTTGACCACCGCATCGAACATGGCAAGACCAACCGGAGCCAGCTGGAGTATTACGAAGCCGGCGGAAAGGGAATGAACGTTTCCATTGTCCTGAACAATCTGCTGATTCCGACCAGGGCATTTGGATTCCTCGGCGGGTTCACCCGTGATTTCTATGTCACCCTGCTGCAGAAGTATGAGTACATTCAGCCGAACTTCACTTACATTGACGGCCATACCAGAATCAATGTGAAGCTGCATGATACGGAAGGCGATTCCGATGTCAACGCGGCCGGCCCGTATATCACCAGCACGGACATGGAGAACCTGCGCAACAAGGTACAGCGTCTTGATGAAGGCGACTACTTTGTACTGGCCGGTGTCTCCCCGGAATATCTTTCCAAGGACATCACCGACATGCTGAAGAACATCATGGCAAACAATGTCCGTGTTGTTCTGGATACCAATCCGGATATCATTGCCAACACCCTTTCTTCCAAGCCGTTTCTGATCAAGACCACACCGGAAGAACTGGATGAACTGGCAAAGCTGACCGGTAAGAACGTCAGCGGAAAAGACGAAGTCATCGCAGCCGCAAAAGGAATTCTTGAAGCAGGTGCCCAGAACGTCATTGTCGTCATCAATAATGAGAAGGCAATCCTTGCCTGTGCAGACGGCATCTACGAGTGTGAGATCAAGCGTGATGAGAAGACGGTCAGCACCGTCGGTACCGGCGACTCTCTCGTTGCCGGATTCCTGATGAATTACCTGCGCTCCAGCAATGCCGTGGATTCCTTCCGCTTCGGAGCCTGCTGCGGCAGTGCAACAGCTTACTCCAAGGGTCTTGCGACCAGAGAGAAGATTGATTCCTTCTACGAGACCACAACTGTCGAGAAGATCGGCTGAGTCCGGTTATCCATTCATTCAAAAGCCTGGATCAATGAGGATTCAGGCTTTTCTTCACGCAGAATTCAGATAAAACGGGCGCTGGTTTCTTGCAGGACGGGCTGTCATTTGATAGTATTGATCGCGTATTTGAAAGGAACTGAAACGATGACGATTAAAAAAATAGGAATTCTGATGACAGCGGCATTACTGGCCGGCTGTTCAACCAATACGGCAGCAACTGCTACGGCAACGCCAACTGCCACTCCGACGGCAGCTGCGACAGCTTCCGCTTCCGCTGACACCGTGACAACGACCGGTACCAGTCAGGCAGGCAGTGTTACCCTCAATACCACAGAAGCTGATATGTCCGGCTATGAGTGGCTGAATGATGATAATGCCCCGTTTGTAGAGATTACCCTGAAAGAATCCGTCCGCATGTTTACCGAAGGCGGAACCGGCATTCTGTATTATGGAAAGACCGGCTGCCCATGGTGCCAGCGTGCAATACCGGTCGCAGATGAAGCCGCACAGGAAACCGGTGTGACGATCTATTACATTGACGTCAGTCAGCCGGTAGCCGAAGCAGACTACAATGAGCTCTGCACCTACCTCAATGATATCTTCCAGAAGGATTCCAACGGCGATCCGATGTTCCAGGTACCGGAGTTTGTGGTTGTGAAGGACGGCAAGATTACCGGCCATCATCTTTCCCTGGTTGACAGTTTCTCCATGAATGATACGGAGACCAACCAGATGGATGAGGCACAGACCCAGGAACTTCTGAATATCTATCTTGATATCTTCAAAGCAGTGGAGTGAAAACTCCGCTGTTTTTCTGTTTTCTGGCATCTTATAATGAATGCAGTACTGGAGTGCACCCGATGTTTGACTGGCTGATTCACAAACAGAAAACAAATCGCATCACCGGCCCGATTGTCGATCTGGCGGTTGATCAGAAAGTGGCGGCAGACTGGCAGAATCAATATGTGCCTTCTGTCACCTACAAGATCTACCGGCATGGAACAGATCAGGAAGTCGGCACCTGTGATATCCGTCTTGGCATGAACAAAGAACTGTATTATGCCGGCAATATCGGCTATCACATCAACCTGAATGAACGGGGCCATGGCTATGCCTATGAGGCGTGTGTGCTGCTGTTTCAGATTGCCAGAGATGAATACTGCATGGACCAGCTGATTATCACCTGCTCACCGGATAATGTGGCAAGCCGCAAAACACTGGAGAAGCTCAACGGGAAGTTTCTGGAGACGGTGGATGTCCCGATCGATCACTGGCTGTACCGGCGGGGAGAAACAGTCAAAAATATATACGAATACACGCTTTTGGAGTGATGGGTACACGCATCTTTCCGGAAGCGCTGTTTTCGTTTGTGATATCATGATTCTTATGAAAAAAGCGGGAAAGGTACTGAGAAGCGTACTCAAGTTTATCTTCAGCAGACTGATGCTGGAGATTATTCTGGTTGTACTCCAGGTATATGTGCTGTTTTCCTGGATTTACAGTACCGCACTGGCATATCAGATTACCACGCTGCTGAATGTCTTCTCCATTATCCTGGTCATCTTTGTCATCAATGAAGATGAAGATCCGTCCTTCAAACTTGGCTGGACAGTCATGATCCTGGCACTGCCGATCTTCGGCGGTATGATGTATCTGCTGTGTGCCGGCCGGAAGATGCCGAAGAAACTGTCCAAGGGAACGACCATGGCAGACAAGCGCATGCAGAACCTGCTGGAACAGGATCCGCAGGTGATGGAGGATCTGCAGGACAAGCCGCACATGTGCAAGATGTTCAGCAATGCACTGCGCTCCAGCAATTTCCCGGTATGGTCGCATACCGATGCCACTTACTTCAAAAGCGGTGAAGAATGGTTCCCGGTATTTCTGGAAGAACTGAAGAAAGCGAAGCACTTTATCTTCATTGAATACTTCATCATTGACCTTGGCTCCAGCTGGGATGAAGTGCTGGCCATTCTGAAACAGAAGGTCAGTGAAGGCGTGGAAGTGAAACTGATTTATGATGACTTCGGCTGTATGGGAAAACTGCCCTGGCATACCGACCGGAAACTGAATCAGATGGGCATTGAGACTTATCGCTTCAACCCGGTGCGTCCGGCACTCATTGTGCAGATGAACAACCGGGATCACCGCAAGATCTGTGTCATTGATAATAACGTTGCCTTTACCGGCGGCGTCAATATCGCAGATGAATACATGAACCGGATTGAACGCTATGGCTACTGGAAAGATTCGGCAGTCATGATCCACGGGCAGGCGGTCTGGTCAATGACCGTCATGTTCCTGGGGATGTACAGTTATCTGAAACATGATACAGAAACAATCGATTATCTGCGCTACCGGATTGACTGCGATCCCATTGAAGACAAGGGACTGTTCCAGCCGTTCTCGGACACACCGACAGATGATACGGATGTCGGACTGAGCATGCACCTGAACCTGGTGAACTTGGCCCGAGATTATGTATACATTGATACACCGTATCTGATTCTGAACCACGACATGGAGACAGCACTGAAACTGGCAGTTGCCAATGGCGTGGATGTCAGGATCATGACACCGCATATTCCGGACAAGCATCTGGTATTCCTGATTACCCGTGCCAACTACGAACCGCTTTTGAAAGCCGGCGTCAAGATCTATGAATATACACCGGGCTTCAACCACTGCAAGAACATTGTCAGTGATGACAGGATTGGTCTGTGCGGAAGTGTGAATACAGACTACCGGAGTTACTTCCTGCACTTTGAGGATGGAATCATGATGTATAATTCACCGGCAGTCATGGATATGAAGAAGGATTTTATGGACAGTCTCAAGCAGTCACAGGAAGTGACACTGCAGGACTGCCAGAATGTGAATCTGTTTGTACGGCTGTTCAGTGCAGTGCTGCGGCTGATGGCCATGCTGTTTTGATCGAAGACAAAGGAGACGAAGATGGAAACTTACGGACTGGTACTGGAAGGCGGCGGAATGCGCGGCGCCTATACAGCCGGAGCACTTGCCTGGCTGAATGACAATCACATTACATTTGATTACGGAGTCGGAATCTCTTCCGGTGCTGTATATCTCTGCAACTTCTGGGTAGGGGACAAACATACGCCTTACAACATGGGCGTCAACTATGCGGCAAGCAAGGACAACGTCGGCCTGAGGGCATTCAAGAAGGAAGGCTACTACGTTGCCTACAAGCACATCTTTGAAGATGACCTGATCGCCAAAGAGCACATGACAGTCAAACCGCTGCGGGAAGGAAATGCACCGATTGAAGTGGGTGCCTATGATCTTGGTCAGGGAAAGACCGTGTTCTTCGGACCGCAGGATCTCGATGATGATCTGGTGCTGCTGAATGGCTGCTGTGCACTGCCGGTCGCTTCGGCAATTGTCACGTACAAGGGACGCCAGCTGCTGGACGGCGGTATCACCACCATGATCCCGATTGAGCGCTCTGTACTGCATGGCTGCACAAAGCATCTCATCATCACCACCAAACCGGCAGACTATGTACGCAAGCCGGCTCCGGGCATTATCAAGTTCATGATCAAGCATATTTACAAGCAGTGTCCGCAGGTCTACAAGGATTACTGTTTCCGCCATTATAACTATTACAAGCAGATCGGTATTATCGAGATGCTGGAAAAAGAGGGCAAGGCAATGATGCTGAGACCGTCAGTGGATATTCCGATCAGCCGGTTCCATGGCGACAAGGAAAACTGCCAGAAGCTGTATGATCTGGGTTACCAGGATATGGAAGGAAACAAGGAACAGATTCTGAAGTTCCTCGGCAGATAATATGATCCGGCTGATTGCCAGTGATCTTGACGCAACGATTATCGACAGCCGCAACCAGTGCGATCCTTCTGTTTCACAGGCAATTGAACGTCTTAGGAACATGGGTGTAAAGTTTGCCGTGTGCTCTGGCCGGCCGATTGATTCAGTGACCGGTCTTCTGAAAGACTGGGGACTGGAAGGGATCACAGACTACATCGTCGGCTCCAATGGCGGTGAGGTGCTGGAGGTAGCTTCCGGCAAGCGCACCAGGGCATATCCGCTGTCAGTGGAAACACTGCTGGAGATCATTGATCTCTATGAGCCGCTGGGACTGATTCCGACGCTGTATGACGGTACAACGCTCTATACGGAGAAAATCACGCCGCATACCCGGGTGATTGAACAGCGCATCGGGGTGCATCTGGTACAGGCGGAAATCAGGAAGGTATTGAAAGAGCCTCAGGTCAAACTGATGTTCATGATGGAACCGGAGAACATGGAAAAGGCAGAGGCCTTTGCCAAAGCCCATCCGGATCCGAGATATGTGATGTTCAAAACAGCGGATGATCTGTTTGAAGTCAGCCATCCGTTGCTGGATAAGAGTGTCGGGCTGCGGATCATCTCCGCCATGATGCAGATCAATCCAACCGAGATGATGGCATTCGGTGATACAACCAATGATATCGGCATGCTGGAGTATGTGCGTTACGGCATCTGTGTGGACAACGGTACAGATGATGCCAAAGCGGCTGCACTGGCCATTGCCCCGTCCGTGAATGAGCAGGGATTTGCGACGTATCTCAACGACCATCTAGTAACACCGGTATTCAAATAACTGCCAGAGAATGATTCTCTGGTTTTTATATGCATGAATACCGGGCATTATATCAAGCATTATTTCCTGATTTGTTTTATCATGGTAGCGGTATGGAGGAAAATATGAACGTAAAAGAACGGATTGCTGCAATGCGCAGCTTGATGAAGGAAAAGAAAATTGATGTGTATTACATCCCGAATGAGGATGATCATCTTTCAGAGGAATACACTGCTGACTATTTCAAGTGCAAGTCTTACCTGAGCGGATTCTCGGGAGATTCCGGCTGCACTGTCATTACCCAGGACTTTGCCGGTCTCTGGACTGACGGCCGCTACTTTACCCAGGCAGAAGGAGAACTGAAGGGAACCGGTGTCAAACTGATGCGGATGCGTCAGCCGGGCGTTCCGGATGCACTGCAGTTTCTGATTGATGCGACACCGGAAAAGGGTGTGCTGGGATTCTTTGGCGAAGTGGTATCCACTGCCAATGTAAAGATGCTGGCAGCTGCTTTGAAACAGAAGCACGCTTCCATTGTGCTGAGTGAAGATCTGGCTGGCCAGGTATGGGGCAGCGAGCGTCCGAAGATGCCGGAAGAGAAGCTGTTTGTACTGGAAAAGAAATATACCGGAGAAGATGCGAAGACCCGGATTGAGCGTGTGCGTGAAGCCATGCGTGCAAACCACGCTGATGTCCTGGTGCTGACTGCACTGGAAGATCCGTGCTGGATGCTGAATATCCGCGGCAATGATATTGCCTGCACCCCGGTATCCTATGCATTTGCAATTGTGACTGCGAAGAAAGTTTCCTACTATGTGGATTCTGCGAAACTGACACCGGAAGTACGCAAGTACTTCAAGGCACAGGGTGTTACGGTCCGTCCGTATGCAGCAGTTGCGGAAGATCTGATGGGCTTCCATGATCAGATTATCTGGGCAGACCTGTCCAAGCTGAATGCATATCTCTATGCACATCTGGATACTTCCAATTCTGTGCTGAATGCCAAGTCCCCGATCGAACTGTTCAGGGCCATCAAGAATTCCACAGAGATCCGCTCCACCAAACATGCGCACGTCAAAGACGGCACTGCCATGGTCAAGTTCCTGTACTGGGTCAAGCAGAATGTCAGCAAGGGCAATATGACTGAACTCTCTGCCCAGAACAAACTCTATGCACTGAGAGAAGCAGAGAAGGACTATATTGAACCGTCCTTTGAGACGATTGCCGCATATCAGGAAAACGGTGCCATGATGCACTACACCGCAACCGAAGATAATTACGCTGAAGTCAAAGACCGCGGCTTCCTGCTGGTTGATTCCGGCGGAACCTACAAAGACGGTTCAACAGATATCACCAGAACGATCGCACTCGGCGGCCTGACTGCAGAAGAAAAGAAACTCTATACGCTGGTTCTCAAGGGACACCTGGATCTGATGGCTGCAGTATTCCTGCATGGAACTGCCGGCAACAATCTTGATATCCTGGCAAGAAGACCGATGTGGAACCTCAGCATTGATTATCAGTGCGGCACCGGTCATGGGGTTGGCCATGTACTGGGTGTGCATGAAGGCCCGCAGAGCATCCGCAACTTCTTACCGACAGCAGCACGTCCTTCCCATGTGCTTGAGGAAGGCATGATCGTCACAGATGAACCGGGCATCTATCTGCCGCATAAGCTCGGCATCCGTATTGAGAATGAACTGCTGGTTGTCAAAGAAACCAAGAACTTCTATGGCACCTTCCTGAAGTTTGAACCGATCACCTACTGCCCATACGATGTGGATGCGATTGATCCGCAGTATCTGGAACAGTGTGAAGTTGATCAGCTGAATGCATATCATCAGATGGTCTATGAGAAGATCAGCCCGAACCTTGCAGGAAAGGAAAAGACATGGCTCAGAAAAGTGACAAGACCAATCACGAAATAAAACTGATCTCCTGGAACGTCAATGGATTGAGGGCATGCTATACCAAAGGCTTCGCAGACTTCTTTGCAAAAGCCGACGCTGATCTGTTTGCCATCCAGGAAACAAAGATGCAGCCGGAACAGCTGGAAGAGGCACTGAAGTTTGAAGGCTATGAGCGTTACATGAACAGTGCAGACCGCAAGGGCTACAGCGGAACACTGGTATACGCAAAGAAGAAGCCGCTCAATGTCACCTATGATATTGAAGGTGATGATTCCAGAGAGGGCAGAGTGATTACCCTTGAATATCCGGACTTTTACTTTGTGACTGCATATGTACCGAATTCCAAAGAAGGCCTGGTGCGTCTGCCATTCCGTATGGAGTGGGAAGAAGCACTGAAGAAACATCTGCAGGCGCTGGATCAGAAGAAGCCGGTGATCTATACCGGTGACCTGAATGTGGCGCATGAAGAAATCGATATCAAGAACCCGAAGACCAATCATATGAATGCCGGCTTCAGTGATGAAGAACGTCAGAAGTTCACTCAGCTCTTGGCGGCGGGATTCAATGATACGTACCGGACGCTGTATCCTGAAAAGGTGGAATACTCCTGGTGGAGCTATCGCTTCCATGCAAGAGAGAACAATGCAGGCTGGCGGATTGATTATTTTGTCGTATCCAATCGTTTGATGAAAGCTGTTAAAGACAGCATTATTCACGGCGAAGTGCAGGGTTCTGATCACTGCCCGGTTGAACTTGACCTCAGTATCTGAGCAGAAAACTCATGAAAATGATAAAATAAGTCAGAATTAATTGATGGAGGATATTATGAACGTAAAGTCTATGGTTGACAGTTACCGTGATGAACTGGTCAGCCGACTTGGCAAACTGGTAGCTGTTCCAAGTGTTGAGGGAGAAGCACTCCCGGATGCACCGTTTGGAGCAGGACCAAGGGATGTCTTGAAGGCAGCACTGGAAATGATGGAGAAAGACGGATTCAAGACGGTCAACCTCGACAACTATATCGGCTATGCTGAAATGGGTGAAGGAGAACAGGTCATCGGAGTCGTCGGACACCTGGATGTTGTACCGGTGGTGAAAGAAGACTGGAAGACCGATCCGTTTACGATGGTTGAGAAAGACGGTGTACTGTACGGCCGCGGTGTCAGCGATGACAAGGGTGCAGTTGTGGCAAGCATGATTGCCATGAAGGTACTGCGCGACATGAACGTACCCATGACCCGCCGTATCCGCCTGATCATGGGTACCAATGAAGAAACCGGATCCCAGGGTCTGAAATACTATGTGCAGCATGAGGGCGATGTGGATTACGGCTTTACTCCGGATGGAGACTTCCCGGCAATCAATGGCGAGAAGGGCATGGTCGGCGGCGTATACCGCTCCAAGAATACCAAACTGATTGATGTGGAAGGCGGCACTGCCGGCAACATCGTCTGCAGCAAGGTTACAGCCCGCATTGCAAAGAACAGTTACTCCCCGAAGAAACTCGGTGATTACTTCAACAATGCAAATCTGAACTATACCGTTACGGAAGGCGAAAATGACGATACGATTATCGTCATCGGCAAGGCAGCACATGCGTCTACTCCGGAGATGGGCAAGAATGCAATTTCCTACCTCTTCATGGCACTGCAGAATGCCGGCTTCCAGGATCCGTTTGTGGACTTCTACTGCTCACACTTCGGATTGAATACAGACGGCGACGGACTTGGCTGCAAGTGCTCAGATGAGTATGGTGCACTGACCCTCAACAACGGTGTTATCCACATGAAGGATGGCGTTGTCGAAGGAACTATTGATATCCGCTTCCCGGTTACCATGTGCTCCAAGCAGATTCTCAAGATGATTGAGGAACATGCCGAGGACGAAGGCGGTGCAGTTGAAATGCACAAGGGCGTTGAACCGCTGTTCTTCGCACCGGATTCCCCGTTAGTCACATCACTTGTCTCAGCATACCGTGAAGTGACCGGCGACAATGAGACTCAGCCGATGGTCATCGGCGGCGGCACCTATGCAAAGGGCATCCGCAATACGATTGCCTTCGGATGTGCATTCCCGAATCAGGATTATCATATCCATGATGCGGATGAGTGGGTCACTGTAGATGAACTGCTGAAACAGGCAGAGATCTATGTGGCAGGCATCCAGAAACTGCTGGAGATCCAGTAAGCAGTTTTTGCCCCAGACAGATTCAAACGATCAGACCAATCAAGAGATACTCCTGCACCGGACTTGCCGGTATCCGGAGTATCTCTTTTTCAGGTACACCCGACATGGGTGATAACTTGGTGGTGAAAGTCCACTGCGCGTATATGGCAACATGAACCAAAGCGCTAGCCGAAGGCAAGGTACAGTCCGCGAGGGCGTGCTGA
>JAKVJO010000037.1 GCA_022486935.1 Solobacterium sp.
TTCTGAGGCCTTTCCTTTCTACTCACAGAGACATTATAAAAATCAGTTCAGGGACATTCAACCTAAGCTGATCATAGTCATATGATATGAGCATTAACACCTAATGAGATTCACTGAATCCATGTTAGTATAAGAAAAAATTCAGAAGTTTTTGAAACGAGGGAGGATTGGCGATAATGTCGATTGAGTATCAGCATGTTTACATCTATATGGACGACTCAGGCAAGATTTCAGCGATAGAAGATTATGCAATCTTTGCTGGAATAGTATTCACGAACAATAGAGAAAAATCTGAATTCTATAATAAATATCGTCAAATATGTAATGAAATCAAATGCAATTATTGCCACCAGAATAAGGGATCATGTGATTTGAACTGTGATGAAGTAAAAGGGATAAATATCAGAGAATCAGATAGACGTCGGATCATTGAGCTCAGCAAAAAAAGCACTACATTCGCAACAGTCATTTACAATCAAAATCTTCAGCCTGATATCATCAATAGAGTTCAGTCAAAAGGACGATTTAATGAGTACGCGCAAAGAAGACTGATCAAAAAAACACTAATACATATGATCAGCAAAAAAGTAATAGATCCATACAGACCTGTTTTTTTGCATGTCAATATTGATGAAATGCCCACAAAAACAAATGGCTACTATACGTTAAGAGAAGGCTTAAGAGAGGAGCTTTTGTCGGGAATCGTTAATTTCAATTATGAAAAATCATTTCCAGCGATTCTCTTCAGTTCATTTGACATAACAGTTACATACAAAGATTCAAAGTTTGATTTGGGAATTCAGATGTCAGATATACTAGCCAACACCATCAGAAGAGCGTTTGTATTCAACAATAACTGGTTTGATTCTCAAAGATATATTATGGACAAACTTAAAGTGAACGTACTGCTCAGATTGCCAAACTGAGATAAAGAAAGAGTCTGCATCGCAGACTCTTTCCTAATTGGGAAGACGTACTTAACATACGCTTAATCATATGATCATTACCCAACTATTGACCTGTCATGGGACTTCCCATCGGTATGGATATTATTGCTGATTTCACGCTGAGTGTCAACACTGCCATAGAAAAAATACCGTCCCATGAGTGAGAGCCGGTATCTTTGCTTATTCTCCGTAGATCTTGACCTTGTTCCAGAGATCCGAGAGTTTCTGAACCAGTACTGCGTTGTAGTGGAAACTTTCATCATTGGCATACCCTTCACGCGGGGTATAAGCCGAGTTTTCAAAGTAATCACCATCTTCGCCGCTGAGATCTTCATAAACCTGCAGATTCGGAGAGGTGTAGCCAACTGTTTCAGAGTTGTCATAGGAAGCGTCATAGCCTTCAATGTAATTGATGTACGCATTGGCCAGACCGCTGCACTTGGCATTCTTCGGAATGACCATGGAGTCCTGCCAGATATTGGTGCCCTGGTAAGGCTCAATATATGCCATATCGGAGTTTTCTGAGATGACATATGCGGCATCGCCGGAATACATGACTGCGATGGATTTGTCACCATTGACCATGGAGTCAATGACTTCATCTGTGACATAGGCAGGCTCAACTGCATCGTTCATATCAAGCAGCCATTGATAGGCCTGCTGGATCTCATCGTCATTGTCTGTATTCATGGAGAATCCCAGTGCCTTGAAGGCTACCATGAAGGCATCACGCTGGGAGTCATACATGTAGACCTGACCTTTATAGGTGCTGTCGTGCAGGATATCCCAGCCTTCACTTTCAATCGTATTCTTATCAACTGTCTGGGTATTGTAGACAATGCCGACAGAGCCATGGAAGTACGGTGCTGCATAGGTCAGATCCGGGTCATAGCCCTTCTGCACCTCTACAACTGCCGGATCCAGCTGATCCAGGTTGGGGATCGCGCTCTTGTCCAGCGGCTGCAGCATGTCTTCGCTGATCATCCGTTCAATCATGTAATCTGACGGGACAATCACATCATAGGCACTGCCGCCAAGCAGTTTGGTGTACATGATCTCATTGGACTCAAAGGTATCGTAGTTCACTTTTGCCGTGTACAGTTTTTCAAAATTGTTCAGAACATCTTCGCCGATGTACTCACCGGCATTGTAGACGTTGATGACATTGCAGCCATACAGGGTCTTGGCATCCTGGATCTCAGCATCATCGCTGAGGGTGGAAGTGGAACAGCCGGCCATGGCACAGCAGGTCAGCAGCATTACACTTTTCTTAAGCAATTTCCGCATGGGCAGCGTTCTCCTTTCTTCTCTTCCGGTCTTTGACGGCCGGTACCACATTGACAATAATCAGCACTGCGGTAATGACATATACGATCAGTGCAGACAGCGCATTGATGGTCGGGTTGACACGTTTGACGTTGGAATAGACATACATGGAGATATTGGAGACACCGGGTCCGGAAGTAAACAGCGAGATAACGAAGTCATCGAATGACATCGTAAACGCAACCAGTGCACCAGACACAATCCCCTCTTTGATCTGGGGAATGATGACCCTGGACAGTGCCTGCATCGGTGTGCAGCCAAGATCCATGGCAGCTTCTGCCATATTGGGATCCAGTCTTCTCAGTTTTGGCATGATGGACAGGATGACATATGGAATACAGAAGGCAATATGCGCCAGCACCATGGTCGTAAAGCCGGTCTCAATCTTCAATGAAGTGAAGAACAGCATGAAGCCGATTGCGGTGACAATATCCGGGTTGAGCATCGGCAGACTGTTGATCTGCAGCACTGCTTCGCGCATGACCTTCTTGGATTTGGACAGGGCAATTGCCGTAATCGTTCCGACAATTGTGGAAACAACTGTCGCAATGAGGGCACAGGCAACGGTGTAGCCAATGGATTCCATGATGGAACGGTTGGAGAACATCTTGGCATACCACTTCAGCGAGAAACCGGTGAAGTTGGTCAGTGACTTGGAACGGTTGAAACTGAAGAAGACAACATAGAGGATCGGCAGATAGAAGAATGCGATGACAAGCGCGAAGTAGATGCGCTCAAAGCGTTTTGTCTTATGTTCCATCAGTCGTCTTCTGCCTCCTTTGGTTCTTTATCCAGTTTGCGGGTCACATACATGGAGATCAGGATAATGACTGCCATGATCAAACTGATCGCAGAGCCGAAGTTCCAGTCTCCGGTGGAGATAAAGTAATCTTCAATCAGGTTGCCGATCAATACATACTGTCCGCCGCCCAGCAGCTTCGGAATGAAGAAGGAGCTGACTGCCGGCAGAAAGACCAGGGTAATTCCGCTGACCACACCGGACAGTGAAAGCGGCAGGATGACCTTACGGAAAGTCTGCGCATCGTTGGCGCCAAGATCATTGGCCGCAACAATCAGTGCCGGGTCAATCTTGGACAGTGAAGTATAGATCTGCAGGATCATGAACGGCAGGAAGTTGTACACCATGCCGATATAGACCTTCATTTCTGCAGACATGCCCATGTGGGACAGGATACCGCGCCATGCATAGGTACGCACCAGCATGTTGATCCACATCGGCAGTGTGATCAGAAGGACCATCAGTGCCTGGTTGTTGGGCTTGGACTTGGCCATGACATAAGCGCATGGATAGCCGATGGCAATGCAGATGAGGGTGGTAAAGAACGCCATCTTCAAGCTGCGCCAGAGCACGCTTGGAAAGACAGAATCAGAGAAGAACCGGATGAAGTTGTCAAAGGTGAACTGAAAGGTCAGCAGGCCATTGCCCTTTACGGTGAACGCATACAGCACGATCATCAGCATCGGTACAACAATCATGATGACCATCCAGACAATGTACGGATAAGCCATCTTGGAAAATGATTTCATCGTCCGATCACCCCATCTTCCTCATGACATGGATATCTTCCGGATTCCACTTCAGGCCGATCCGCTGACCCTCTTCAAACTTGTCAGTGGTTTCGATCTTCAATTCACGGCCCTGGGTGGAGAAGGTAATCTGGTAGTCTCCGGCAGTGATGTGTTCATCATCAAAGTCATACTTCACATCCCAGATCTCTACCTGGGAGTTGTCTTCCATGTTCCATGCATAGGCATCAGCCCAGCGGATCAGATCCGTATCCAGTGCGACTGACTCCTTGATTTCATCAATCGTACGGTAGAAGTCAAAGGCCTGGATGCCCTCTTCGTTTTCAGCATCTTCAACTGCCATCGGCTTGACGACATCGATCTTGATCGTAATTGCAGTGCCGGCATCCGTCGCAAATGTGCACTCGTAGGTGCCGACTGCTTCCTTGACGTCATAGTCAACTTTGGTCAGGGAGATATCCCGGCCGTCATCCGTCCATGCCTGGGCATTTGCACGGGCAATGACTTCGCTGTCATTCAGGTTCGGTACATCTTCAATATCCATGCGGAAGGAAGTTGCACTGATCCGCTCATGGGCTTCGGTGTTGACAACGTCATGTTCACCGGTCACGTGCATCGTAACCGTCTTGGAGGTACCGGAAGAAGTCTCGGCAATGACCTCATAGTGAACCCCCTTGAACAATACGGATTTGACTTCACCGTTCAGCAGGCCGCGGTTGCGCTCGACAATATCGATATCTTCCGGGCGGATGACAATATCAACCGGTTCGTTGTCATGGAATCCCTTGTCTACGCAGTCATAGTTCACATCATCAAAGAAGACCTGATTGTCTTTCTTCATGATGCCGTCAATGATATTGGAATCACCGATGAAGCTGGCACAGTACTTGTCGATCGGTTCGTTGTATACCTCCGTCGGAGTGCCGATCTGTTCAATCTCGCCGTCCTTCATGATGACAATCTTGTCAGACATGGTCAGTGCTTCTTCCTGATCGTGGGTGACAAATACGAACGTAATACCGACTTCCTGCTGGATCTGTTTCAGTTCCAGCTGCATTTCTTTTCTCAGGTTCTTGTCCAGGGCAGACAGTGACTCATCAAGCAACAGCACTTTCGGCTCGTTGACCAGGGCCCGCGCAATCGCTACACGCTGCTGCTGACCGCCGGACATCAATGCGATATCACGGTGCTCATATCCTTCCAGACCAACCAGGGAAAGCATTCTCATGACCTTCTGGTCAATGATATCCTTCGGCTGTTTCTTGATGTTCAAGCCAAAGGCGATGTTGTCATATACATCAAGATGCGGAAACAGTGCATAGTGCTGGAATACCGTGTTGACATCCCGCTTGTAGGCCGGAACACCTTGCATGTCTTCACCATCAATCAAAACCTGTCCTTCGGAAGGCTCCAGAAAGCCGGCAATAATCCGCAGCAGTGTTGTCTTGCCGCAGCCGGAAGGTCCCAGCAGCGTAACAAATTCATTTTCATCAATATCCAGTGAAATCCCCTTGAGTACTACCTGTTTATCGAATGTCTTGACGACATTGCGGATCTGAATCAGTTTCTTCATAGTTTATTCATTCTCCCCTTTTACTTATTTGTTGATCTCAGAATGCCGGCGGCGTACTGATCCACAGTACTGCAGCAGTTTTGTCTGAGTGATTCTCCAGGTGATGCGATTCATTGCCGCGGATGTAGAAGGTTTCTCCCTTCTTCATCATGGTTCCCTTGCGGTCGGAGTCCCTGACCAGTAACAGTCTTCCGGACAGCACATAGCCCATCTCTTCCCCTTCATGGGGATCCACAGTCATCGACTCGGCACCCGGTTTCAATTCCAGGATAACCGGCTCCATCGTATTCTTCTGGGCATTCGGTACGATCCAGTGGATGATTTCATTCTCCTGCTCGTCCGTGAACTCATCTTTCGGCCCGAAGATCACCTTTTCATCGCTGTCTTCCGCAAAGAACTTGGTCATGGAAGTACCCAGTGCTTCAACGATATCTTCCAGGGTCTGGATTGACGGTGAGGTCAGATTCCGCTCCAGCTGGGACAGAAAGCCCTTGGTCAGTTCTGTCCGGCTGGCAAGTTCCTCCAGCGTCAGATTATTGCGCAGCCGAAGCTGCTTGATTCGTTTGCCGATATCCATACAATTCCGCCCCTTCTTTGTTTAGTAATAGTAAACAATTCTTTTTGAGTCACAAAACTCAAAAATTATTATACCGAATGCAATTTGAAATGCAATCATTTTCTTAACTTTTTGTTTACTTTCACCAAACCAATAGATCAAGCATAAACAGATCCCCTTTTTTCCATAAGAAAACGGCAGTCAATGATCGCTCATCAGCTGCCGTATTCTGTGATATTTCCTGTGCTTACTTGCTGGTATCTGCCAGTTTCTGCAGATCCGCTTCCTGCATGAAGCCAACTGCCTGTTTGGCAAGTTTGCCATCCTTGAAGGCAATCAGTGTCGGAATGGACATGATGCCGTACATGGACGCAATCTCCGGATTGGAATCAACGTTCACTTTGACGAACTTGATGTCCGGGTTGGTCTCGGAGATCTTCTCAACCAGCGGTCCGACCATCTTGCACGGTCCGCACCAGTCTGCGAAGAAATCTACAAATACAGATTTGTTGGAAGCCAGAATGTTATCGTATTCTTCTTTTGAATTGATTAAGGTTACCATTTTCAGTTATCCTCCATGCGTATTATTGCATACGCGGATCACTTCGCCTACTGATCTGCTCAGAGTTTGATGGCAGCTGCTTTGTCGAGGACGACAGTGACATCGCCATGGTTCTGCAAAACAGATGCCGGGCAGTCTTCACTGACCGGGCCCTTGATCATGCCGTAGACCGCTTCAGCCTTGTGCTCGCTGGTGGCGATGACAATGATCCGGCGTGCCTTCATGATGGTGCCAAGGCCCATGGTGATTGCCTTTGTCGGAACGTTGTTGATGTCATCTTCAAAGAAACGGGCATTGTCCTTGCGGGTCTGTTCTGTCAGATCCATCAGATGAGTCGGGCTGTCAAACGGAGTGCCTGGCTCGTTGAAGCCGATATGGCCGTCAGCGCCGATGCCGA
Organism: Solobacterium sp.; assembly: GCA_022486935.1. Lineage (GTDB taxonomy): Bacteria > Bacillota_I > Bacilli_A > Erysipelotrichales > Erysipelotrichaceae > Bulleidia. Next base: position 6,910 of record JAKVJO010000037.1, read on the forward strand.
GCACCTGCAGATCAACGGTGTGGCCCTTCATGGACTCTTCGTACTTGACGCACTCTGCTTCTTCGTCTGCACCGTCGCCCACCGGAATGTGGATATTCTCTTCCGGGATATCGAGGCCATAGAACAGGTTTTCGTGCATGAATGTGTAATAGCTCTGGGAATGGCTGCGCGGCAGGCCAACATATTCATCGAGGTTCCAGGTCAGTACATTCTTGTAGGATGTTCCTTCCGAGTTGTGATCAGCGATCATCTTCTTGTAAAGGCCAATCGGGCTGGAACCTGTCGCAAGACCCAGTACCGGGTTTTCTTTCCTGGTAACTGTTTCCTTCATGATTTTGAATGCTTCGCGGCTTACCTCATCGTAGTTATCCGCAATGATAATGTTGAACATAGATTTATTTCTCCCTCCATCTGTCTGTTCATGTTTCCAGAATCATTTTATCATACTGCAGGTGCAATGAAACCGTTTTCAGAACACCCTGATGCCGTATTCGGTGTGCCAGGTACCATGTGCCTTCAGCAGGATCGTACCTTCACGCTGTTCAAACGGAACTTCAGTCTTTTCAAAGTCTCCGTGGGAATGCCATGGCTCAATGCATACAAACGGTGCATCCTTTGCACTCCAGAACGCCACCCACTCATAGTGCCGGAACAGTACTTCAGTGCCATGGGTGCCATTGGTCAGTGTCACTGAGGTGCTCTTGGGTGACGGGATGATGATCGTCTGTTCCAGAAGTGTGCGGTCCAGGGCAATCCTGGTCACTGCTTCAGAGTGGACATGGTTGCTGTCAAAGGTCTCCGGGGCATTCAGTTTCAGTGAATAGGAACTCTGTGCCTCATCGGGATCCAGCGGGCAGTTGAATGCCGGGTGCAGGCCGAAGTTGAATGGCATGGTCACATCATTCCGGTTTTCAATGTCATAGCGGACACTGAGGGTGCTTTCCTTCAGTTCATAGGTGATATTCAGTGAGAAATGGAATGGATACTGGGCCAGTGTTTCTTCACTGTCTTCCAGGTGCATGACCACATGGCTGTCGTCATGTTCAATGCACTCAAACAGGCTGTGTCTTGTGAAGCCGTGGTTGCCCATGTGATAGACGTTTCCGCCAATGACGACTTCCTTGTTCCAGGTGGAGCCGACCATCGGAAACAGGGTTGGATTCCTGCCGGCCCAGTACTTCGGGTCGCCCTGCCACATGTGCTCGGTGTTGGTTTTCAGATCCTTGAAGCTGACAATTTCGGATGCCTGTTCAGTCACTTCAGCAGCTGCTGTTTCTGACTGAATGCGGAATACTGCCATTTGTACCCTCCCTCTTAAGAAATTCTTAAGTGAACGCTTACAAGCTTTGCGACCTCATTATAGCATCTGCCAAGTACCGCTATGGTATAATCATAGAGCAATCATTTGCACATTTCAGTAATGACAGACACGGAAAACAAAAAGAAACCCCAGAAGAAACGCAAACACCGGATCAAGGCCAGTATCCGGCGGGTCAGCCGAAAGACCTTGCTGGTCGTTTTAACTGTGGCACTGACCGTTTGCGTCGCCGCATACTTTGCCGTGCTGATTATATTCAAGGGTCCATCCCCTACTTTCACCAATCTGGTCGTCTCCACCATGATGGAAACAAGACGCGGTGACAAGATTGCCCATCTGTTCTTCTCAAATGAAGAACTGGCAAAGATCACTGCCCAGAATAATGTCTCTTCTTCCAATACCGTCACACTTTCCAGTGATGAACCATATGACATTCCAGAAGATGAAAAGGATAATATCCAGATCATTGATGTCTCCGGTTCTACCTACCAGGGCAAACTGATGATTGTCCGTGATCCATCCAGAATCCAGCTTGGCGTCAATACCCTGATGGGTGACGACGCATCTTCCGGATTCCTGGTGGAAGACTATGTTGCAGCAGAAGGCGCCATTGCCGGAATCAACGCCGGCGGCTTTGATGATCCAAACGGCCAGGGCGACGGTTCCATTCCGCAGGGTGTCGTCGTCAAAGACGGACAGCTTGTAGCAGGTACTGCAGATACCTATGGAACGGTCATCGGTTTCAATGAGAATAACCACCTGATTGTCGGTGATATGACCGGACAGCAGGCACTGGACTGGGGACTGACTGATGCGGTTACCTTTGGACCGGTACTGATTGTCAACGGCGAAGCAGTATCCATTACCGGAACCGGCGGCGGTCTGAATCCGCGTACCGTCATCGGTCAGACAGATGATGGATCAGTGCTGTTACTTGTCATTGACGGACGCCAGACCAACAGCCTTGGCGCTTCCTATGAAGACTGCATCAAGATCATGCTGGAATACAATGCCGTCAATGCGGCAAACCTGGACGGAGGATCCAGTTCAGTCATGGTCTATAACGGACAGATCATCAACAGTGTTGTGTCCATGCGCGGAGATCGGACGGTGCCAACGGCATGGATCGTAAAGTAAACTATATCAAGGGCAAGGAATCGTGGCAGGAAGAGACCCATTCTCTCAATATCCCGATTCACCGCAATGCCCATGGCGAAGATACGGCAGATATTGAAAAGCTGACAGATTCCATCAAGTATCTGGCCAGTGATCTTGGTGAAGATCAGAAGATCCAGAATGGAAGCAGTCTCAATATCCCCCACCCATCCGCAACGGCAAAACAGGTCAGTTCCCCGGAAGCCAGAGGTTCCGCAAAACCAGCTTCCGTACCTGAACTGAAGAAACCAACTGCCGCTTCCAACAGTTTCGATATTCCAAAGGCATCAAGACCAAAGCAGGCAGCGCCCACTGTGAAAACCCCGGCTGTTCCAAAAGAAACACCGGCCGCAGCTGAACCAAAGACCGCTGCTTCCCCATCTGTACCGAAGCAGTCTTCTTCCTTTGCCATTCCGCATCAGAATCAGAAGACCGCTGCAGATAAACCTGCACCCGCAAAACAAACAGCCACAAAAGAAGATTCCTTCACGATTCCGGAAGCCGCAAAGCATATTGAACCTTCTGCTGAACCTGTACCGGCTGAACCAGTACCGCTTCCAAAAGACTCCAAGCCCAGAGAGGAAGAAAAACATTCCTTCAACGAGGAACTGACGCAGATCTTCAAGCGCAAGCCAAAAGAAACTCCGAAGAAGCCGAGTTACAGTGAACGGATGGCAGTCGGTATGAAGTTCTACCAGCATCTCTTGATTGTGTTTCTGGTCACCTGCATGATCTGCGGTGCTGGACTGGGCTATCTGTGGTTCTGGCTTTCAAGATATGAGAGCCATTCTGTCAATGGTGCTGTCCGTTCTTACCTGAAACAGATTACCAATGGAGAATGGGACGCAATCTATGAAGAAGACTGCACCTACTTCATTGAGTTGAATTCCAAAGACAAATACATCAGCTGGCTGCAGCAGAAATACGATGCATTGACCATCAGTGAACTGACCTACTCGTTTACCGATGCGGATGATCTGTCTCAGTACTACACGTTATACGACGGTTCCAGCAACCGGATAGGAACACTGGAACTGCGCAAGCCTGATAACAAGAGTTCATGGGTTGTACGGACGCTGAATACTTCTCTGTCCTATGACTTCGATGTACTGGATAACACTGCTTTCTCAATCAACAATGTCAGTATCGACAGCAGCTATACCAATGAATCAGATCATGTCCCGTATGGCTTTGAGAATCTCGGCCTGGATGATAAACTGCCGACCGTCACCAGATACTCCATCAAGAACTTCGTGGATGATCCGGATGTGACCGTCGATAATTCCAGTGCCAATATGGCCGTGCGTGACTGGAGTGCAAATCAGTACTATATCGGTCCTGCCGCAACAGATGATCAGTATACCGAGTTTGCCCAGGAGATCCAGGATACGACGACTGCCTACTGCGAGTACATTTCCAAGGATGGCACCTTCACTGCATTGAACCGCCATCTGTATCCGAATACGGATTTCTACAACAACATGATCGGATTCAATAACCAGTATTACAGTTCCCATGACACGATCGAATTCCAGAACACCCGGATCTATGATGTCATGCCGCTGGGAGACAATGCATTCATCGGTTCCATCTCCTTCGACTATGCGGTCACTGCTTCGGATGTATCAAGAACCACCTCCAGCAGCTATCAGCTCTTCTTCGTCAAGAACAGTGCCGGCAGCTGGAAACTGACCAATCTCATTATCATCTCAAGCGATAACGGCAATGAGGATACCACAGCAGAAAGTGCCACAGCATCCCCGACTGCCGGATAAGCAGAAGAAAAGGCAGTTCAGATTGACTTCAATCAGAATTGCCTTTTTCAGTACCTTAACCGTTAGAAACTGCAGGATCCGGAACTGCCGGTTCCTGGACTGGTGCAGAGGTATAGCCATACCCCCACAGCTGGCCGTCATTGCGGTAGATTGCCGTGCAGGATCCGTTGGTGCTGTTTGAAGCAGCTGTCTCGCATTTCTCCTTGCCTGCTTCACCTTCGTAGATCGTCTGGTAAGGATCCGTTACGCCAGGCAGTACTTCATCACATGGCTGGGATGAATCCATGGCCCCTTTGACATCGCAGCCCTCTATTGTCTGTTCCTGGGCAGTCGGTGTTTCAGAAGGTACAGCAGAAGCGACATCCACAGTATCCAATACATGGACGGTAATGCCAACTTCTGACTCATTGCCGGAAAGATCTGTACAGGTGATCTTTGGATAATAGTCCCCTGGCTGGGAGTAGTCGATATAGCCTTCGACGGAAGTATTCAGCAGTCCGTCGACATCGTCATAGCCGGTGATGTTGGAGAAATCGATCGGCGTATTGATATTCGTCGTATACTCATAATTCTTGATATTGATATAGGGCGCGCTTGTATCATTGGAAGTGCCTGTGCCGGAACCGGATGATGTATTACAGCCCGCCAGCATGCATGCAATGATGCCGCATAGTATCTTCTTAGGTCTCATGCTGTAATTATATAACAAAAAAACTGTTCATCAGACAGTGAACAGTTTTATGTGACGCAATCGCTCAGAACTTGACGATTTCGCCTTCAGCAGTTCCGGAGATGCCGGCTGCGTTGGCTTCATCGGTATCGATGTGCATGGCAAGTGCCATATCGCTTCTGACACGGATGACAGTGTCGCCGAAGATGATGGAACGATCAGGTGTTTCTACCTTGACTGCGACGATGTCGCCGCTCTTGACGCCGTACTTCTCAGCATCTGCCGGTGTCATGTGTACATGACGCTTAGCGGCAATGACGCCTGCAGGCAGTTCGATTTCCCCTGCCGGCCCGACGAGTGTGCAGCCGTTGGTTCCATCGAGAACGCCGGACTCTCTGATCAGAGCCTTGACGCCTACCTGGCGTGCTTCAGTCAGTGACAGTTCAACCTGGGACTGCGGACGTACCGGTCCGAGTACTCTGGCTGTCAGTTCGCCTTTGGCACATTTGATTGTAACCTTCTCTTCGCTGGCAAACATACCCGGCTGAGAGAGAGACTTCATTGGATGTAATTCAGCACCTTTGCCGAACAGTGTTTCAAGATCTGCCTGGCTCAGATGTACGTGACGTGCGGATACTTCTACCATAAACTTGTCCATGAACTTTAATTCCTCCATTTGTTAACCGGTTTTATTATAAAGCCGGAATGAAATTGCTTCAACGCGTTTGCCTTGGTAAACTTCCGGTAATCTGGCCTATTTCTGCTTTTTTGCCAGAATATCTGCCACAATCAGTCCGTTTGCGGCTGCCTGGGAAAGACTTCTGGTAAATCCTGCCCCATCGCCCAGGGCATAGATGCCCGGCGCATTATCCAGTTCAAAGTCATGGCAGGCAGGTCTTGCCGAGTAGTACTTGCATTCAACCCCGTACAGCAGCGTATCGTAGTTGGCAGTGCCCGGTGCCACTTTATCCAGGGCATGCAGTGTTTCAATAATATCGTCCAGCTGCCGCTTCGGCATGCAGAGGGATAGATCACCCGGTACCGCATCCAGTGTCGGATGAACAGAAGACTGGGCCAGTCTTGATGCAGTGGTGCGATGGCCTCCTTCAAGATCACCCAAACGCTGCACCAGTACAGTGCCGCCGGAGATCTTGTTGGCAAGCGAAGCTACATATCTTGCATATTCAACCGGCTGGTCGAACGGCTCGGTAAAGAAGGTGCTGACCAGCATTGCAAAGTTGGAGTTATCCGACTGCTTTGCCTTGTCCTTATAGGAGTGGCCGTTTACCGTCAGAACGCCGTCAGAGTTTTCTGTAACCACCCAGCCGCGCTCATTGAAGCAGAACATCCGGGTCATATCACCGTAATGGCCTGACTTGTAATAGATCTTCGGTTCATAGATGCGCTTGGAGAACTGTTCCCAGATCTCATATGGCAGTTCTACCCGTACACCGATATCTACCTGGTTGCTGGTCAGTGAAATTGCATTGTCGCCGCACCACTTCTCAAACATGCGGTTGCCGATCCGGCCTACCGCAAAGATGACCGTTTCCGCAGATGCCTGCAGCTTCTCTTTCTTCTGGGTATAAAAGACCGTATGTGTCTCTTTGTTGACATCGGTCACTACCGCTTCGGTTTCAATCCGGATCTGTTTCTTCAGGTCGTTGATCAGATTCAGCATAGTGCCGTAGTTGGCATCCGTGCCGAGATGTTTGACCTCTGCCTGCTCCATATGCAGATCATACTTGAGACACTGTGCTTTCAGTTCATTGTCCGGCATGTAGCGTTCCGCATCTGCCCCGTACTTCATCAGAATGTCATCTGCCTGGTTGATATAGGCCAGTACTTCTTTGGCATCCACAAACTGCGGCAGCCAGCCGCCGTATTCTGTCGTGATGTTGTATTTGCCGTCAGAGAATGCCCCTGCTCCGGCCATGCCCTCCATGATTGAACATGGATTGCATTTCACGCACTGCTTGACCTTGCCGGCAAGAATCGGGCACTCCCGCTGTTCGAGGTTCTTCCCGCGTTCCAGCATCAATACCTTCAGATCCGGTTGATGCTCCATCAGCCGGTATGCGCACATCAGTCCGCCGATTCCCCCGCCGATGATAATCACATCATACTGTTCCATTACCTGTTACCTTCTTCCTTCATTGATTCTTTATTGGCCCTTCTTCTCTGCAGTACCCGCTGCAGACGTACCGCAAGATTGCGGAAGCTGCGGTAACTGAGTGCATAGATCAAGGTAACCACTGCCATGACACAGATGCCAAGAATCAGACAGCCGATCACAAAGTGGATAAACCCGCCAGATACATAGGTAATAAAGTGATTCCAGCCCAGGTAGCCGAAGAAGCCTACCACTGCCGCAATGCCCAGCCGGCTGAATACCATCATGTAATAACGGATCGGCGGAACCTTGAATACCCGTTTGTAGACCAGTCTCGGGTTATAGAGGAAGTCGACCGTCCAGTTTGTCAGCATGGTTGCCGCAAGCACACCCATGATGCCCATCTTCTGAACCAGGATCACTGACAGCACAATCTTGGAGACTGCCATGAGATAGGCATTGTTTTTGGCATCGACATAGAGGCCGTTGGCATCTCTTGAAATAATGACCGGTTCGCGGATCGTCAGATAGAAGACATTCAGGGCAAAGAGCAGTGCCATGGCGACCGGTACCTGATACAGGGCATTGTGCTCCAGCCAGATATCAACAAACTGCGGCATGACAATGAACAGGCAGACACTGATGATGCTGGCAATATAGCAGGCAAAGTTGAAGAACTCTGTAAATACTTCATACTTGTCAGCTGTCGGATCATTGAAGAGATTGCCGAAGCTGTTCATCGGTGCGGTAATCGTACTCTGGATAATCTTGGTGACTGCATCTGTCAGGTAGCTGTAGTTGCCATAGACACTGGTCATCGTATAGCCCATGAACAGGGTAATGACAATGTTATCGGTATTGGTAGTCGCAAGCGTACTGAGACGCTGGATCACTGCATATTTGGCATTCTTCTGGAAGGATACATCATCTGTAACTTTCGGCTGTTCCTTCAGCCATGGATAGGTCTTCAGGGCAATGTGCCTTGCGACAACGTTGGAGCCGAATACATTCACTCCTTCAATCAGGATGATCCAGATAAACGGCATCTTGGCAACGATGACCAGGATCATCAGGAACATCCGGACAATGGCAATGGTCTGGATCCAGATATTGACCTTGTATTCTTTCTGATCGGCAATGATGACAAAGTTCGGTCCCATCAGGAAGTAGGACAGGCCATACGGAATTGCCAGTAACAGGAACATCCCCGCCGTCTGGATATAATCCAGCGGTGAATCCGCAAAGAACGGGAATACCAGGGCAACGGCAAGGCCAGCCCCCAGTACCACAAAGCCGGTAATCCGGAAGATCTTTCTTGCGCCATGGTAGATCTGCAGTACCTTCTCCCGGTTGTTTTCAGCCAGCGGTTTGAACAGCAGCTGACGGAATGCCAGGGAATAGGATACTTCACAGATATTCAGGAAGGTGATGACATTGGCTGCGGTGATCTGCAGGCCATTGAGGTCACTGCCGTAGAAACGGATAAAAAGCCGGACTTTTAAAAATCCGACCAGAGGCAGGACAATTGCCGAAATCAGGCTGACCAGAAAGTTGTAGAAGGAATATTTAGTACGCGTAGTTCTATTCTCCTTGGCGGATCACCCGGTTGAATGCCCAGGCAGTGCCGCGGCTGTAGAACCGCAGAAAGATACGGTTCCTGGTACTCAGGTTTTTCAGATAGGGATTGCTGTGCCAGTGCGGATAGCAGGTCATCATGACTGCCCGGCTGCTCTGGTACAATTCCTTGAGATATGGGGAACGGATGAAGCGGAACATGCCATAGAGACACAGGTGCTCAATATGCAGGTACTCCAGTTCGGTGTGATACGTTTCTTCAAGACCGTCCAATTCAAACTCCTCACGGACCATGGCCATGACGTTGAAGATGTCCTTCACTCTTGGATCAGTGTTGGAAGACATGATCGACCCTTCCCTCTGCCGGTAGTGAATCAGACATTCCGGAAGATAGCCGATGTTTGCGGAATGGGCAAAGATCCTTGTGGTGACCGGTGTATCTTCATACCAGGTTCCTTTGGGATAGCGATAGCCATCTTCCAGGAAGAACGATGCACGGTACATCTTGTTCCAGGCATACATCGGTGACAGCATTGCTTTCTTCTGGACCGTCTCTGCGCTCCAGTCTGAGAGTCCCTTCATGACATAGCGTTTTGAAGGATCCTGCCACCAGTATTCAATATCTGTGACAGCCGCATCATTGCCTTCATCCATCGCCGCCGCAAGTTTTTCGTACAGCTGCGGTTCAACAAAGTCATCGGAATCAAGGAATGAAAGATACTGTCCATGGGCATACGGGATACCGTAGTTGCGGGCATCCGACAGACCGCCGTTTTCCTTGTGCAGCAGGACAAACCGTTCCGGGTTTCGCTCCACATAAGTCTGGGCAATCTCAGGCGTACTGTCTGTACAGCCATCATCTACCAGAATCACTTCCATGTCCTTCAGTGTCTGTGCATTGAGACTGTCGAGGCACTGGGCCACATACTCCTGCACATTGTACATTGGAACAATGACTGATACCTTCATCGGCAAGCTCCTCACACGGGGTCAATTATACCATACCCGCCTACAGACAAGACTCCTGGAAGGAATCCTTTCAGGAGTCTTGTGAATCACTGTTTATTCGTATCTCAGTGCATCAATCGGGTCAAGTTTGGCAGCTTTGTTGGCCGGATAGTAACCGAAGAAGATACCGATGCCCATGGAGAAGAGCACGGATACCACAATTGCGGTCATGGACGGTGCCGCTGCATAGCCAAGCATGTTGGCCCCTACTGTACCAAGAATCAGGCCCAGTACAATGCCAAGTGCCCCGCCTACCAGGCAGATGATCACTGATTCGGTAATGAACTGCATGCGGATATCATTCTGAGTTGCCCCAAGTGCCTTGCGGGTGCCGATTTCCCTGGTCCGCTCGGTAATGGATACCAGCATGATATTCATGACACCGATGCCGCCGACCAGCAATGAGATGCCGGC
>JAKVJO010000038.1 GCA_022486935.1 Solobacterium sp.
GAACTGCCGGTTCAATGAATAGCCGATTTCAAACAGGTTGTGTGTATTCATGCTGGAGAAGAGGCCCTTGCGGCATTCATAGTTGGTGACGCTGTCCAGCATGTCATCATTCATAATGCTGTTATAGTCGCCGCCGATCATTTCTCCCAGCAGGAAGAACTGGGGATCACGGTCTTTCAGGTGATGGTGCAGATCACGGATGAAGTCCTGATTCAGACAGTACGCAACATCCAGGCGCAGGCCGTCAATGCCGAACTCGGCAATCCACTGATCTACCCGTTCCAACAGATACCTGCGGACATCCGGGTTATCCAGATTCAGTTTGACCAGTTCCGGATGGCCTTCCCAGTTTTCATAGCTTAAGCCATCTTCGTTCTGGTTATTGTCATAGTTGATATTGAACCAGTTGGTATAGCGGGAGTCCCACTTGTGCTGCAATACATCCTGGAATGCATAGAAGCCTCTTCCGACATGATTGAAGACGCCATCCAGTACCACTTTGATGCCATTGTCATGCAGGGCATCAGCTACTTCTGCAAAGTCTTCATTGGTGCCAAGGCGGCAGTCAATCTTTGCATAGTCACGGGTATCATAGCCATGGCGGTCGCTTTCAAATACCGGGCCGAAGTAGACAGCAGTGATGCCCAGTTTCTTCAGATGGGGAATCCAGTCCAGCACTTTTTTGATCCGGTTGACGGTAATGCCGTCATTCTCTTTTGGGGCGTCGCAGAAGCCAAGCGGGTAAATCTGGTAGAAGACCTGATTGTTATCCATTATTTCAATTTTCCTTCCTTGAACTGACGGATCATTTCCGATGTCAGTGATGCAGTATCCATGGAGTCAATTTCATCCTGCGGATCTTTCCATTCGCCAAGCCGGAGTTCATCGGTCTGCAGTTTTACCGTGCAGTCGCCATGGACATGGCAGCTGAAGCCAAACAGCAGGGTGGAGGAGAAACTCCAGGGCTGCGATTTATAGTACTTCAGATCAGTCACTGAAAGACCAGTCTCTTCTTTGACTTCGCGGGTTACTGTTTCTTCAATCGTTTCGCCGATCTCGGTATAGCCGGCAACCAGTGCGTACTTCTGATAGGGGCCATGGGCGTACTTGGTCACCAGGATCTGATTCTGATCATTGATCACCGCGACAATGACAGCCGGATTGATTCTCGGGTAGATGATATTGCCGCAGACCGGACACTTCATGGCCCGCTCTTTCGTATCCGGAATCATTCTGGTTCCGTCTTTGCCGCAGTACTGATTCTCCTGATACCAGAGGTACAGCTGATAGCCGGTGATGCAGGCAAAGCCAAGCATCCTGGGTTCATAGGAGCGGCAGAAGCGGAAGCCCATCTGAATCGATTCAAGATCAGAGAGATCTGAAAGATAGAATGCCGTATCGTCAATCCGGAAGAGATACTGGTAATCATGATGGGTATGGATATCTTCATAGCGGAAGAATGTATGATCCGGTTTCAGCAGTGCTTCATTTCCGGAATAGGAAAAGATGATATCGCCGGACTGTGGATCACGCGGCTGATACTCGTTATGGAATTGATGAGGTGCAATGTCCTGGATCATAGATGGTCCTTTCTGCTGCAGAAATAAAGAATGCCCGCATCGCGGGCTCACTAAATTATTATACGCATAATCTACAGAAATTTAAAGACTGGCACTGTGCCGGCAATCTGCTATATTGAGGGTGCGAAGAGAATGATATTCCAATCATCGAAAGGAGGAATACATCTCATGAAGAAGGTACTGCTCAATTATTGATCATCGTTTCCCCGGCTGAATGCAGAATCAGGCTGGAGAAACGAACAACACACTGTCAACGTATTCCGCGTCAGCAGAGGATGCCGGCGGTTACCATGCACAGGTAAGTCTCCATACAAAGGAATGGAGCACTGATCGACAGATGTCCATGATGGGAAGGAATCGTACAGCAGGTACAAAAGGATTCATAGTTGGATTTACCGGAAAGTAAACTCTGCAAGAGGGTAGACCAATGGGAATAAACGAGGCAAAACTGAATAGATAACGTCATTCCGGCAGATGCCGGAAGATATAATCAGGATCCAATTCCTGAAAGATGATCAGAACGCAGAAACTTCTGATCAAAGAAATGGGACAGTCAAAAGGAAACATCGTCTGAATCACATGGTATCCGCATCCTGACCTGCCGCGTGAAAGCAGCGAAAGCTGAAAGGCAGCGATTCCAGAATCCTGATCCGAAGATTCGACATGACGTGGTTAACGTATCAATTGATCCGTGATTCGTCATAACGGACGGACCAGTAACGCGGAGAGATTCAGCGATCAAGTACTTCTGAACAGAAATGTCCTCAACAAGATAAACAGGGATTCCGCAAAGATCAGTCAAGGCTGTGAAGCAGCGAGGGGCTGAACCGGAATCCTTTTCTTATGGCCAATTGAAAAGGACTGGCGCAGTGGCTCAGTCCTTCAGGTGTCAGTTGGTTTTGGAAGATGCACTGGCTGAAGCAGAAGCTGCTGGTGAAGCGGAAGAGTCTGCAGCAGCTGAAGTATCCGATGTTGAAGTTCGGTAGTCATTTGCGGCAATGATCTCATCAGATGGCTTGTTGGCTTCATCATCCCAGCCCTTCAGATACAGGCAGTAATACTCATCGTAGGTAAGATGGGAAGCACTGACCGCCTGGGCAAGCTCTTTGCCAAGATACCGGTAATGCCATGATTCAAACTCATAGCCGGTAATGGTTTCCTTGCCTTCCGGATAGCGGAGAATCCAGCCGTAGTCCATACAGTTGGTACTGGTCCAGGTGTAGGCCTTGGTATCTTTGAATTCTTCGACATCATCTTCGTTGGTTGCCGCAATATCCACTGCGTAGCCGGTCTGATGTTCAGAGAAGCCAGGTCTGGCACTGGCCGCGTCGGCCGCTGACTGACCCATTGATCCGACATAGTTGTTATACAGTGTGTCCTGAGAATCATAATCCCGGTAGGCACTTGCCGCATAGAAGGTGACACCGACGTCTCTGCCCGCATTGCACCAATCTTTCAGCGCTTCTGCAGCAGTGCCGGCAAGCTGTCTTCCGGTCGCTGCGTAGTAGGAACTGAGGTCTGTAACATCCTTCGGGGTATATGTGGAATCCAGGTAGTAGGTCTTGTTCACCAGCATGTCAACGTTGGAGGAGTCCTCTACCGGCAGTGTATTTCCATAATAGGTGTAATAGCTGCCGCTCAGTTCAAAGTGATCCTGGCTGTTGACATCCCGGTGGCTGACGCAGTCATCGATATAAGCCTGATCATCAGCCTGGTAGTCAAAGACCAGAAGCGGAGTGATCTCCCAGAAGTGCAGGTTTCCAAACAGGCGCACTGCCTGGGTGACGGTATAGCCCTTGTCCAGCAGTCTGCTGTACAGCAGGAAGTCCCGGTCATCCAGTGCGGTAATCACATCGGAGTGTGCGGAGGTGACTGTGGTATACAGCTGCAGGTAATCGGTATTGACCGTTCCATCAGAGAAGGACTGATCCAGATATTCGGAGTACCACTTGTTATCCAGAATGGTGGAGACCAGCTTGTCTTTGCGGATTGCCGCAATGGAAGTCTTGGAATAGCCGAGCCCTTTCAGTTTGGAGTCATCAGCGACCCGCGGGATGATCAGTGCCAGGGCAATGGCCACGGCGGTTGCGATAATGACCCAGCCCTGCCAGGTCAATTGATAGCGCAGATGACGCTTTTTCTTTTTGCGCTTCTTCTTCTCGGCAAGTTCCGGGTGCTCTTTCAGATAGGCTGGATTCTGTGAAGGCCAGACGAGTTTATAACGTCTTCTCTTCTTTTTCTTCTTCTGTGGCTGTGACATGTGAAACCACCTCCTCGAATTCCTCCCACGGATCGGTATGAGGCGGGAGCGCCTCAACCGTAATCATCTGTTTTGTGACCGGATGCGGAAAACTCAGGTGATAGGCAAAGAGGGCAATCTGTCCCTTTGCGGCATCCGGGTGGTAGCGCTGATCATACATCAGCGGCATTCCCCTTGACGCAAACTGCACACGGATCTGATGGCTTCTGCCGGTTTCAAGCTTGATCCGGACCAGTGTATGGCCATGGTGCTCCGCCAGCACTTCATAGTGCAGGATGGATTTCTTTCCCTGATCCGGAGTGGTGACAGTGACGGTGTTGGAGTCATGATCCTTGATCAGATAGTCCACCAGCGTGCCGTACTGGTCTTTTGGCGTACCGTCCAGCACTGCCAGGTACCATTTATCCAGTTCATTCTTCCGGATGGAATCAGAGAGCCTGGATGCGGCTTTGCTGGTGCGGGCAAATACCATGACCCCGCCGACCGGCCGATCCAGCCGATGCACCAGTCCGAGAAAGACATTGCCCGGTTTCTGATACTTCTCTTTCAGATAGGCTTTGCCCATATCCAGTAAACTTGGATCCCCGCTGCTGTCCGGCTGCACCGGTACATTGACCGGTTTTTCCACACAGAGCAGGTGGTTGTCTTCGTAAAGAACGTGAATCATTTCCGGACCCATCTGCCATAGATACCGCATGGTAACAGCAGATCCCTGCTTTTAACAGGCAGTGCAACTTCGCCGGCTTCAACGATGCCGTCCGGGTGTTCTTTGAGTACGGTAGTCTTCAGCAGATCTTCCAGGACAATGGAAGAAAAGCCGGTGGTATAGGAGTTGATCAGGAAGAACAGGGCATGATCATCCAGTACATCCATGCACGCTTCAATCAGTCCGGTGATTTCCTTTTCGAACTTCCACATCTCGCCGTTCGGACCTCTTCCATAGGAAGGCGGGTCCATCAGGATGCCATGATACGTATGGCCGCGGCGTTTCTCCCGTTCGACAAACTTCAGGCAGTCATCCACAATGAAGCGGATGGAATGATCTGACAGACCGGATAAATCACGGTTTTCCTTGGCCCAGTTCACCATGCCCTTGGAGGCATCCACGTGTACAACTTCAGCGGCCCCGGCCTTACTGCAGGCCATGGTAGCACCGCCGGTATACGCAAACAGATTCAATACACGGATCTGTTCAGACTGGTTCTTCTGGATCAGTTCACTCATCCAGTCCCAGTTGACCGCCTGTTCCGGAAAGATACCGGTATGCTTGAAGCCGGTCGGAGATACCTTGAACGTCAGCCCTTTATAGGTGATATTCCAGGATTCCGGGAGCTTCTTCTTATATTCCCATTCACCGCCGCCAGTCTTGGAACGGTGGTATACCGCATCGGCCTGGTTCCACTGCCGGTTATGTTCCTCAATCGGCCAGATTGCCTGGGGATCCGGTCTTCTCAATACAATCTGATTCCACTGTTCCAGCTTTTCGCCGTTGCCGGCATCCAGCAGCTGGTAATCTATCCACTGATCTGCAGTCTTAAGCATTCAATCGTTACCTCAACTCTGTGTTTTATTATAGCATGATGGCTGTTTATGCGGGTTTTCCAGCGCTGTTTTTGGACTCTTCATTCGGGTATAATAGTGCAGGGGTTTTACGATGAAAAAGTGTACAGAACAAGATCGGAGTGCATTGCTGGCGTATCTGTCCGTGAATGCACCGTTGAACCTGTTTTTTATCGGCGATATTGAAAACGAGGGCCTGGAATCCGGACAGGTTACCTGCTGGATGGATCAGGATGAACAGGGGATCCATGCCGTCAATATGTGGTATGCCCCGTCCAAAAGCCTGCTGCTGAGCAGCAATGAAGAAAAAATCGATCAGGAATTCGTGGATGACTTCCTGAACACCCATGAAGTCAGGACTGTTTCCGGTGTCACGTCTCTTTTGAACCGGTATTCAATTCCCTCCATGCCAGTCCACCAGGACTGCTGGTTTGCCATGCTGGATCATGCCAGCGATACCGTGGACACATCTTTGACAAGACGCCTGGGCATGGATGATATTCCCGGGATTGTGCGCCTGGAACAGATCTGCTTTCCGGATGATCCGGTGGATGAATCATCCCTGAAGCGGATCTTTGAACACTCCTCCGGCCGGAATTACGGCATCTATGCGGATGGGAAACTGGTATCCTCTGCCGGCAGTACAGCCGAATGTTCCAATCTGGCCATGGCGGTTGCCGTATGCACGGATCCGGATTACCGCGATCATCGTTATGCCAGTGCCTGCATTGCCAGGCTGTCCAATGAACTGCTGAAGGAAGGGAAGACTCCCTGCCTGTTCTATAACGCACCGAATGCCGCAAAGATCTATAAAGGACTGGGATACCGTGATATCGGTACCTGGACGATGATCAAGAAAGGATCAATCGCATGATAGATGTATCAGGACTGAACGAAAATCAGAAACAGGCTGTACTGGCCGACAGTAAATATCTCCGGATCGTAGCCGGTGCAGGATCTGGCAAGACCAGAGTCCTGACGATGCGCATCGTGCATCTGATCCAGGATGAAAACATCCTGCCGAGGCAGATACTGGCGATCACCTTTACCAACAAGGCAGCCAATGAAATGAAAGAGCGGATCAAGAAGATGTTACCGGGGGATGCTGGAAGTCAGCCCTGGATCAGCACCATCCATTCCCTCTGTGTACGGATCCTGAGAGAAGACATCATGTGCATGGGATGGCCGAGAAACTTTACCGTGCTCGATGCGGAAGATCAGAAGTCCATTCTGAGAGAAGCTTATAAGGCCATTGGTGTTGATGCCACTGCGTTTCCATATCCGGCACTGCTGGATTACATCTCCAACAACAAGTCAGCGGAGATTGATGTGCAGCGTGCCTTTACACTGGCCGGCTCCTTTACCGGTGACAAGACCAAAGCCAAAGTCTATGAGTTCTATGTGAACCGCCAGAACCAGATGTATGCCCTGGACTTTGATGACCTGATTCTCTGGACGGTGAGAATGTTCCGCACCTTTGCAGAAGTGCAGGCCAAGTGGCAGAGACGGTTCAAGTTCATCCATGTCGATGAGTTCCAGGATATCGACAAGATCCAGTACAAGCTGATTTCCCAGCTGGCCGGAACAGAAAACAGCCTGTATGTAGTCGGCGATCCGGACCAGACAATCTATACCTGGCGCGGTGCTGATGTGAATATCATCATGAACTTTGAGAATGACTTCAAGCCTTCCAGGACGATCATGCTGAACGAAAACTACCGTTCAACATCGGCAATCCTGAACGGCGCAAACTCAGTCATCAAAAACAACAACCACCGGATGGAGAAGGAACTCTACACCAACCGCAAGTCGGATGAGAAGATCACCCACTATGCCAGTGCCGGGGATGCCTATGAAGCCGCATGGATCGCAGCCAAGATCCAGGAGCTGCACAAAGCAGGCAAGGCCTACCATGACATTGCCATTCTCTACCGTTCCAACTATCTCTCCCGTTCACTCGAGAAAGGCTTACTGGATGAGCGGATTCCCTACATTATCTATGGCGGCACCCGGTTCTATGAACGTATGGAAGTCAAGGATGCGCTGTGCTATCTGAGAATGGTAACCGGTGCGGATGACCTGGCATTCCAGCGGGTCATCAACAAGCCGCGCCGCGGTGTGGGCAATAAGACCATGGACCTGATTACTGAACACTCGGTTGCTGAACACAAGACCATGTATGAAGTCGTACGTGATGATGAACTGTTCACCGGCAAGATGAAGACAGTCATGGACAGCTTTGTGAATATGGTGGAACGCTGGAAGCGGATCAGCCAGGATGGCAAGACGCAGATCTTTGAACTGTTTGAACAGATCATTGAAGAGTCCGGCCTGCGCAAAGCACTGGAAGATGACAAGGAACTGGACCGCATCGAGAACCTGAAAGAATTGATTGATGATGTCAAGGAATTCAGTGAAGACTATCCGGAATCCTCCCTGGATGAATACCTGCAGCTGGTCACGCTGTATGGCGACCGGGATGAAACCATGAACAGTGACTTTGTCCAGCTGATGACCGTACATGCGGCCAAGGGACTGGAGTTTGATACGGTTTTTGTCTCAGACATGAACGATGGTATCTTCCCGAATGAACGCGCCATGAATGAAGGCAAGAAGGGCATTGAAGAAGAACGCCGGCTTGCCTATGTTGCCTTTACAAGAGCCAAGAACAAGCTCTTCCTCTGTGAGGCAGGCGGCTACAGCTATATCCTGCAGCGGGTCCGTACGAGATCCCGTTTCATTGATGAAATTGATGAGCAGTATATCGAGCATATCGGTGCCACCTTTGAAGAAGAAGGGCCAAGACATCGCAACAGCTATCAGGACTATGAAGCACGCGAAGACAGGGAAAGCCAGGGATCCATTTCCCTGCTGGACCGTCTGCAGTCCAGCAAGCCTCAGAATGTGGAACTGAAGAAGGGCGAGCAGGTCGTACATGCCAAGTTCGGTGAGGGCATTGTCATTTCCTGCAAGGGCGGCATTGCCGAGATTGCGTTCCCATATCCGTTTGGCATCAAGAAGATTGCGGCCGGCCATCCGAGCCTGAAGCGGAAAACAGATCTGAACTGAACCGGAGGTGTGCATGATGGATGAACTTGCAAGAATACATGAACTGAGAAAACTGCTGAACCAGTATGGCCAGGAGTACTACGTCAAGGACAGCCCGACGGTCAGTGATGAAGAATATGATCACCTGATGCGGGAATTGATTGATCTTGAAGCGGCACATCCGGAAGACCATGATCCGCTTTCCCCAACCCAGCGGGTAGGCGGTACGGTGCTGGAAGGATTTACCAAAGTGACCCATGACAAGCCGATGCTTTCAATGGGCGATGTATTCAGCTATGACGAACTGCGGGCCTGGTGTGCCGGTGTGGAGAAAGAAACCGGTCCGACCGCATACTCGGTAGAGCACAAGATAGATGGTCTGGCCATGTCTTTGATGTATCATGGCGGCCGCTTCTTCCAGGCTGTGACCAGAGGCGATGGCGTCGTCGGTGAAGATGTGACAGAGAACGTCAAGACAATCCGCTCCATTCCGATGGAGATTGATTATGACGGCGATCTGGAAGTGCGCGGGGAAGTGTACATGCCCAAGGCTTCCTTTGAAAAGCTGAACGCAAAGCAGGAAGCGGAACATAAACCGCTGTTTGCCAACCCGCGGAATGCGGCGGCCGGTACGATCCGCCAGCTGGATACCAAAGTGGCGGCAGAGCGCAGTCTGAATGCGATCTGGTACTATGTGCCGGATGCGGCGTCAATTGGCTTCCATACCCATACGGATTCCCTGGACTGGATTACCAAGCTGGGCTTCCGCACCAACCCTGCCAACCAGATCTTTACCGATGTGGAAGACATCGTGAAGTATGTGGAACACGTGACCGGCGAACGGGAGTCTCTGCCGTTTCCGATTGACGGCATGGTATTGAAGGTCAATGATCTGCGGCTGGAAGAAGAACTCGGCTATACGATCAAGACTCCGAAGTGGGAGATTGCCTACAAGTTTCCGGCGGAAGAAGCAGTCACGAAACTGGAAGATATTATCCTGACAGTCGGCAGAACCGGAAAGATTACCCCGAATGCCAAACTGGCACCGGTGCACCTGGCCGGTACGACGGTATCTGCAGCAACCCTGCACAACGAAGACATGATCAAGGAGAAGGATGTACGGATCGGCGATGATGTGATTGTACACAAAGCCGGCGACATCATTCCGGAAGTCATCGGACCAGTCAAGGACCACCGTGACGGATCCCAGATTCCCTATGTGTTTCCTTCGGTCTGCCCGGTATGCGGCAGTCCGCTGCACCGCTTTGAAGATGAAGCAGCCCACTACTGCATGAACGCCGACTGCCCGGCAAGAGTGGTTACCTCGATTGCCCACTTTGCGTCAAGGGATGCGATGAATATTGAAGGACTCGGTGAAAAGAAAGTCGAATCATTCCATGCCCAGGGCTGGCTGAATACCGTTGAGGATATCTACCAGCTGCCATCCCACCGGGAAGAGATCATGAAACTGGACAAGTTCGGCCAGAAGTCTTATGACAATCTTGTGGCATCCATTGAAAAGTCCAAGGTCAATTCACTGGATAAACTGATCTATGGCCTGGGAATCCGCCAGGTAGGTGAAAAGGCAGCGGAAGTGCTGGCACATCACTATGAGACGATGAACAATCTCTTGAATGCGACCTATGAGGATCTCTGCAGCATTCCGGATGTCGGTGATATTACTGCTGAGGCCATTGTCACCTTCTTCCATGATGAAAAGAACATCCAGCTGATCCATGCCCTGGAAGAAGACGGCGTGAATATGATCGCGGACAAGGAAGAAACAACGGTAAGCATGTTTACCGGCAAGACCTGCGTACTGACCGGTACGCTGCAGCATTATTCCAGAAGAGATGCAGAAAGCCTGCTGGCAAAGCTGGGGGCCAAGGTATCCGGCAGTGTGTCGAAGAAGACAGACTTTGTCATCTATGGTGCTGAGGCCGGCTCCAAACTGGAAAAAGCCAGGGATCTTGGCGTCAATACGATGAGTGAGGAAGAATTCGAAACTGCGGTGAAAGATGCACAAAGTTGACCGGAATCGAAGGAAAACCCTACAATTAATAAGTTGAACATACAGGAGATATAACGAGATGGAAGAAAAGAAGGATGCGGCTTACTTCAAGTCGCTGGCACATCAGCTGATGTTTGATCTGTCTGATGCGGAAGCAGACTCAATAGTGAAGGAGTTTGATACGCTGCAGAAACAGATGAAACTGATGGATGCGGTAAATACGGACGGCGTGGAAGAGATGATCTATCCCTTTGAGGATGAGACTTCCTTTATCCGTGAGGATGAAGTATCCAATGTCATCAGTCAGGATGACGCACTGGCCAATGTCAGTAAAAAGGTAGAAGGACACTTTGTTCTTCCGAAGGTGGTGAAGTAAACATGAGTGTCATTGAAGAGATGGTAAAGGACAGGGACAGCGCCGTAAAGCGCTGTGAAGAAGCATATGCAGAGGCAGAGAAGCTGCAGGATACCCTGCATGATGTCATTACCTTTGTAGACCCGAAAGAACAGCTGGAGCACCTGCCGGAAAACGGACTTATGAGAGGCGTACCCATCGGCATCAAGGATAACGTCAATACCAAAGGTATTCTGACCACTGCCGGCTCGGCAATTCTGGCCAATTATGTACCGATCTACAATGCGGCAATCGTCGATAAACTGAAGGATGCCGGAGCAGTGTGCATTGCCAAGACCAGCATGGATGAACTTGCCATGGGCGGCACCAACCTGACCTGCTTCAAAGGACCTGCCTACAATCCATGGGATGTAAAGCGGATGACCGGCGGATCTTCCGGCGGCAGTGCTGCGATGGTGGCGGCCGGGACAGTTGCGATGGCAATCGGTTCTGATACCGGTGACTCGGTACGCAAACCGGCTGCGTTCTGCGGTGTGGTAGGCGTCAAGCCGACCTATGGCAGAATCTCCCGCTATGGCGTGGTGCCGTATGCGTCCAGTCTTGATCATGTCGGCTACTTTACAAGATCTGTCAAAGATGCCTGCATCAGTCTGCAGGTACTGGCTGGCCGCGATGACCGCGATATGACCAGTTCCTACAGACCGGTTCCGGATTATCTTGCTGAACTGAATTCTGATCTGCATGGCAAGAAGATTGCCGTGATCGGCAATGTGGTTGAAAACCTCGGCAACCAGGATACCTTGAAGATGTTCAATGATCTGATGGATCAGCTGAAGTCACGCGGTGCTGAAGTCGATGTCTATCAGTTTGATGAAGATTTGATGAAGGCAATCCTGCCGACGTATTACCTGATTGCAAACTGCGAAGCGACTTCCAATGATTCCAATCTGGACGGCGTGCGTTTCGGCATGCGCCAGGACGGTGCGGACATGAAGGAAATCATGACCAACACCAGAACGAAGGGATTTGGTCCATTGATCCGCAGACGGTTTGTCATCGGCTCCTATGGTCTGTTCCAGGAGAACCAGGAGCGTCTGTTCCGCAAGGCACAGAAAGTCAGAAGACTGGTCGTCGATGCGATGATGGAATGCTTCAAGAGCTATGACTGCCTGATCGCTCCGGCCAGCGGAGATATCGCACCGCTGATTGATGAGAAACAGGATCAAGATCAGCTGTCGGAAGATTATCTGGTCGCTGAAAACTACATGGCAATGGGCAACTTCTCCGGCTGTCCGTCCATGACTGTTCCGATGGGATTTGAACAGGGCTGCCCGCTTGGCGTCAATCTGACCTGCCGGGCATTTGAAGAAAGCACGATGTTTGGCATTGCCAGGGCAATTGAAGAAATTACCGGCTACGAAGATCTTCATGCGGAGGTGAAATAATCATGGAATATGATGTAACGATCGGCATTGAGATCCACGTCGAGCTGAAGACCAAAACCAAGATGTTCTCCGGCGCACCGGCACAGTTCGGCCGCCAGGCAAATACCTGCACCAATGAAGTGGATCTCGGACATCCGGGAACCATGCCATGTCTGAACAAGGAAGCAGTCAGAGAGGCAATTGAAGCCTGCACTGCCCTGCATCTGACGATTGACCCGCTGGTGAAATTTGACCGCAAGAACTATTACTACTCTGATCTTGCCAAGGGATTCCAGATCACCCAGCAGTTCCATCCGCTGGGCAGAGACGGCTATGTCATGATCGACATGCCGGATGGCAAGAAGAAGATCCGCATCAACCGCATCCACATGGAGGAAGATACCGCCAAGCAGTTCCATCTGAGCAAGGTATCGCTGCTGGACTATAACCGTTCCGGTGTACCGCTGATTGAGATTGTATCCGAACCGGATATGACCAGCGGAGCTGAAGCAGAAGCCTATGTCACTGAACTGCGTCAGACACTGTACTATCTCGGTGTATCTGACTGCAAGATGGAAGAAGGCTCCATGCGCTGCGATACCAACGTATCCATCGCACCAAAGGGCTCAAAGACCCTTGGCACCAAGAACGAAATCAAGAACCTGAACTCCATTGCCAATATCGGCAAGGCAGTTGACTACGAAGTAGAACGTCAGAAGAAACTGCTGGAGTCTGGCCAGCCGGTGCTGCAGGAGACCCGCAGATTTGATGAAGCGACTGGAACTACAGTCATGATGCGGCGCAAGGAAGGCAATGTGGACTACAAGTTCTTCCCGGAGCCGAATATCTTCCCGATCAGACTGGATCCGAACTGGATTGCGTCCATTCAGAAGAATATGCCTGAACTGCCGGAAGCCCGCAAGGAACGGTATGAGAAGGAATACGGCCTCAGCGCGCATGATATCAATATACTGATTGCCAACAAGGAAATGTCCGAGTTCTTTGAAGAAGTCATGAAGACTTCAAAGAATGCCAAGACTGCCTGCAACTGGCTGCTTTCAGAAGTCAGCGGCTGGCTGAACAAAAACGATCAGACAATTGATCACTGCAGTCTGAAACCGGAGAATCTGTCCAAACTGATCACCATGATTGATGACGGTGAGATTTCCGGCAAACAGGCCAAGGAACTGGTTGACGACCTGATGAACGGCAAAGATCCCAAGCAGGCAGCGGAAGAAAAAGGACTGAAGCAGATGTCTGATACCGGCGCCATTGATGCGATTGTAACAGAGGTACTCGATGCCAACCCGCAGGCCATTGCCGACTTTGCGGCAGGCAAGGATAAAGCAGTCGGATTCCTGGTTGGACAGGTTATGAAAAAGTCCAGGGGACAGGCAAATCCGGGTATGGCATCCGCAAGAATTCAGGAAGAACTGAAGAAGCGCACCGCCTGACAGTAGAAAAAATAGCTGTAACAAGGTACAATAGTGGAGCGTTTGGGAAACGATAACGATGGCACAGCAGACAACTAGAACAGCAAATCGAAAAAAACAGAATAAGAGTCATAAAAGCAGCCGGCGTACAACCAGAATCTTCTGGATCTGCCTGGTACTGCTGCTCACACCGATTGTGGTGCTGGCGTGGATTCTGATTTCGGCAGCGCTGGATACCGGTTCGCCGATTCTCGGCAACCGTTACAAGGGAGACCTTGATCCGGCAATTACCAAATCAGACCTTTCCAGTGTCAAGAGTGCGACAGAGAGCATCAGCGGCGTCGAAAAGGTGGATGTGCAGCTGGCAACAGCGACCCTCCGTGTTTACGCAGATGTGACAGACAGCGCTACCGCCGATGATGAAAAGGCAACTGCAACGGAGATCTACAATGCAGTGACCGGCGTGCTGGATGCGAATACCTACTTCACACAGAGTGACGGCAAGAAGATGTATGACCTGGAAATCCATGTCTACAATCTGGATAAGAACCGGGACAGTGATTCCTTCGTATATGTGGTAGAGACCAAGACCTCTTCCATGGATGCACCGATTCAGCAGATCCTCTCTGAGCCGGTTGACGCAGAACTCGCAGCACAGCTGGAAAATGCGGCCAGCGGAACGGATACGACATCAACTGCCGCACCGGATTCCTCGGCAGGCACGACAACGCTGTATGGCGAAGAAGTAGAAGCAACACCAACTCCGACACCTGAGGGCTGAAGGGATAAATAAGGCATGTCTCATTCAGACATGCCTTTTTGAAAGGAATATATCTATGGAAAAGAATCAGAAACTGATCGGCACGGCAGAGGGCTATACCTACGATGGCGATGGAGTTGTCAAAGCAGAGGGCATGGTGTTCTTTGTGCCGGGGCTTCTGGAAGGTGAAGAAGCAGAACTGTCCATTACAGCCATGAAGAAAAACTTCGGCTTTGCAAGGATTGTAAAGCTGATCAAACCTTCAGAGCACCGGGTTGTACCGCAGTGTTCTGTATACCGTCTCTGCGGCGGATGTCAGCTTCTGCATATGGACCATGAAGAGCAGATGCGCTTCAAGGAAGACAAAGTGCGCGGCTGTTTTCTGCAGAATGCCCACATGGAGATTGAAGCGAAACCGATTCTCTCTGCAGACGAGCAGGACCACTACCGCAGCAAGGTTCAGGTGCCGGTGCAGGTCAATAACGGAACTGTGGAAATGGGATTCTACCAGAATCATACCAACCGCATCATCCCCTATGATGAGTGTCTCGTGCAGACGGACCTTTCCAACCGGATTGTGGCTTCCTTCAAATTGTGGACTGCAAAGCTGAACTGTGCAGAAGTATTCCGCCATGTGCTGATCAAGCATGCCGAGCATACCAACCAGGCAATGGTCTGCATGATTGTCCGCCAGTATCCATTTCATGGGGCAGAACAGCTGGTTACTTTGATCAAAGATACCTACCCCGAAGTCAAAAGTATCCTGTGCGTCATCAACCGCCGCAGTGATAATGTCATTCTCGACGGCCAGGAAGTACAGCTGTACGGAACGCCCTATATTGAAGATGAACTGCTTGGCTGTACCTTCCGGATCAGCGCCAGGTCTTTTTACCAGATCAATCCGTTTGCGACAGAACTGCTCTACCAGAAGGCAATCGAAAAAGCCGGGCTGAGCGGAAAGGAAGTATTGATTGACCTGTACTGCGGCACTGGGACAATCGGCATCCTCGCATCGAAACATGCCAAAAAGGTATACGGCATTGAGATCGTTGATGACGCCATCAAAGACGCAAGAGTCAACGCTGAACTGAATCACTGCACCAACATTGATTTCTTTACGGCAGACGCGGAAGCAGGTGCCGCAAGACTGGTCAGAAGTAAGATCAAGCCGGATGTGGTCATTGTGGATCCGCCCAGAAAAGGCTGTTCTAAAAATACACTGAATGCAATCGCAGTCATGAGCCCGAAGCGGCTGGTCTATGTGTCCTGTGATCCGGCAACACTGGCAAGGGACTGTGCCTATATGAAGGAGCAGGGCTATGAGATCAATGAAGTACAGCCTGTTGATATGTTCCCGCAGACAACACACGTCGAGACAGTGGCTCTGCTAACAAGAACAAATTAAAAGAGGGCCGAAAAAGCCCGTGTTTAAGCCATTTCTGCGGCATCCGTCTTTCTGAGAAGAGAGGCGGGTGCCGCGTTTTCTTATAGAAAAAATGTGAAAGTTGGTCTGGCGTGACTGTGGGAAGGCTATTTTGATGAATTTTTAACTGGCGAGACTGTGGCTTTGCTATTTTCGAGGGTTGTGACTGTGGAAAGGCTATTTGAGCAGGAATAGAAAAAAGCGATGCAGAATCTTCATCTGCACCGCCTCCCATCGTGTTAATCCTCTTTGAAGAATTCACTTTCCAGCTTCTTTATCCGCTTCCGATCGGAATAGATTGTGTTGCTGGGAAGATCCAGTATTTCATGAATTTCATTCACACTAAAACCTTCATCCTCGAGCAGCTTGATTTGAGCCAGTTTTTTCTGATGCTTCGCAAGAAGGTTAATAAACTCGTCGTATAAAATACGACCCATAGCTTCAGTGCTCGTGATGTCCTCTGTGGCAGGTTCCCAGTTGCTGTTCTTCTTCAGGTCTTCGATATAGGATATTTGATTTGTCTCCATATCCTTCCCGGCATTTGGACAGCCGGTGCAGGATGCCCTGCGGCAGATGATCGGTGTTCCATGAGCCCCTTCAACACGGCACTTATGTGAACGAAGGTTACGCTTATCCTCCGACCAGTCAGGCCGCATCATCGCATTGAACAGTTCCTCAAGGACGGGTACCATGTAGCATTTGTATCGACGACTGCCTTTCCACCACATGCGGATAAGCTCTGGTACAAAACTGTGTGCTGAGGTGTCAGCGGTCTCAATATCCATCGGATACATCCGGTATCCGTCAGGAGGCACGATTTCAACGCGTCCATCCTCATAGGTCTTAACTTCTACTGTTGCATAAATTCTGCCGTTTTCATAAAAATTTACTCTTTTGACTTTGATTGCCATCTTGGCGTCCTCGTTTCTTTCCGAAACGGGGAGCCGGTGATGGCAGATTCAATTTTTCCTTCATTCAGGCCACCTAAGCGGGTTACCCCGTTTCTAATCGGCGGCCAGCCGTGCATGAAGCTGAACCAAA
>JAKVJO010000039.1 GCA_022486935.1 Solobacterium sp.
GGAAGACCTGGTATCAGGTTCCTCCGGTTTTATATTCGGGACACAAATATGAGCAGGCCAGGGTCAGCACACAAGAGCAGATCGCGGACATGTCATTAGATCAGTAACATCATTAGGCATTATTCAAAGGATTTCTGCTTTTATTCATTCGAATTATCTACTGTTGTCCAGTTCAATGCTTCATAAGTTACTTGTATCAAATACTATCGATTTGAATTGGAAAAATAAATTGAAATATTCTCTCATCTGAATATAGAAAAACCGCATTACCATGCGGCTGCTTGAAACAAGAAATGTTATGAATTGAAACGTGGTGGGGACGATGGGACTTGAACCCACACGATGTTGCCATCAAAGGATTTTAAGTCCTTTGCGTCTGCCATTCCGCCACATCCCCTGAAATAAAAAATGGAGGTACCTGCCGGAGTTGAACCGGCGCTCACAGAGTTGCAGTCTGTTGCCTTACCACTTGGCTAAGGTACCATATTCCCATTTGACCGTGCTCTATAATTATAGAGGCAGGCAAACGATATTGCAACGAAAATGTTTTGCCCCGGAAATGCCCTGTAATACAGCAGAAATCCGCGTTTTGCCTGACATTGGATCTGGCTGGATACAGCACTGGAATATCATGGTTTTGGCTGGTGTTGTGGTATGATCATTCCATTGGCTGGAGGAATTGTGAAGATGAGAATACTGATCACCAATGATGATGGATTTGAATCAGACGGCATTCGGGCACTGGTTGAAGAATTGCAGCAGGATCATGAACTGGTACTTGCAGCACCTTATGTGCAGCAGAGTGCCAAAGGGCATGGGGTATCGTTCTTCTCCGATCTTTCAGGAGAGAAACGGGAATACCCCGGCACAAAAGAGGCGTGGGCGATCCGCGGTACGCCGGCTGACTGTGCCTATCTTGGCATCACATGCATCATGAAAGATCAGGCACCTGATCTGATCATCTCCGGCATCAATCACGGTGCCAACGTCTCACTGGATAATATCTATTCCGGTACTGTCGCAGCCGCAACAGAAGGGATGATTCTCGGCTGTCCCTCCATGGCAGTCTCACTGGATATGTTCCAGCATGCCACACTGGAGGACTTCCGTCCTTCTGCCCATATTGCCCATACACTGATCCAGCAGTATCTGGATGATCCCAACTGCTGCAGCTATACACTGAGTATCAATGTTCCGGTTGGTACACTGGAAGAACTGAAGGGTTATAAGATCACTGACTTTGATCCACGAAGAGCTTATCAGCGCGGCGTGGAAATGATCGATCAGCCGGATGGCAGTACGGTTTTCCATTCCACTGCATTTAACTGCACTGTGGAAGGCGGAACACTTCCCAAGACCGGTGATATCGCAGCCCTGCAGCAGGGCTATGTCTCACTGACTCCGATCGGCATTGACTGGGTGGATCACCTACAGGCTGAGAAAATGAAAGCCTGGAAACTGTCCCAGGCTCACTGATTGACTAAATTGACTGTAATGTCGGCACTGCTCATTCCTTCCGCTGAAGCGGTAAGTGTAAAGCTGCCGGCATTTTTTGTGGATTGGACAATCACAAGCACCTTGCCGCTGAATGCACTCCGTACGGCATCCGTGCCGTTGTCACTGGTACAGGAAGAGGTGTCCATCGGATTGCCGTTATCGACTCCGACAATGGTGCCGTCTCCCACCAGATGGAAACTGACTTCATTGTCTGCACTGTAGACCGGATTGCCATCGGCATCTTTGAAGTCAACAGTGATGTAGGAAAGATCCTGGCCATCCGCGGTGATTGTGTTACGGTCGGCTGACACATTGAGCACTGAGGCTTCTGCTGAGGTGGATACGGTATTTCTGCCCGCGGTATCCTGGATGACATTGCCATCAGAATCATAGGCGACCGCCGTCAGGGTGCCGCTCTTGTAGGCGACTTTCCAGGTAAGATACAGCGATCCATCATTCTGCTGGTAAGCATAGCCCTGATCGGTTGAGACGGCAGTGAAACTCTGTTTACCAAGTGACTTGCCGTTCAGAAACAGTTCCACAGCGGACGCATTGCTGTAGACATTCACCCTGACATAGCCGAAGAGATCCGTCTTGAGATCTTCCTTGTTCCAGTCCGGCAGGATATGTACGACGGTGGAATCTGTATCCCACTGGCTCTTGTAGAACCAGTAGCTGTCTTTTTCAAAGCCGGCGGTATCCAGCTGACCGAAGTAGGAAGACTTCGGGGCAGGGGATCCATCACTGACGGATCCGGTATCCACACCATTCCATGGCTCCGGTTCCCCAGTATAATCAAAGCCGGTCCAGACAAATTCCCCGGCCACATAATCTCTTGAAATCACATCATCCCAGGCAGTCTCACTGGAAGAACCCCATTCTACTGCAGTGCCGTCATATGCGGATACCTGATAGTTCTTCCTGTCGATGCCGGTGGTTGAATACCAGCCTCTGGTGGACAGATCAGAGGCAGTCTCTGATCCATAGAGGATCCAGTCCGGATGATCTGCGTGGATCTGATCATATTCTTCCGCAGTCGCATAGTTGAGACCGATGATGCCGCCGTGATTGACGACTTTCTCATCCATGGCCAGCTGGATGTCATCGCCATCCATGAGTTTGTTGTCGGCAATGGTCAAAGGCCTTGTGGTATCAATTTCCTGCACCCAGTCGCAGAGTTCATCTGCGTACCAGGCATAGTTGGAAGTATCGCCGGCAATGTTTCCGAGGATCTCATTGCCGATGGACCAGAGAATGACACAGGGGTCATTTTTGGCAGAATTGACCATGGCTTTGATATCATACTCAGCCCAGGTCATGTCTTTACTGCCGCCAAGGATCTCATTGTCACTGCCTACGGTCTCATTGAAGTAAGTGCCGTAGTCATAGGTATTGCCGTTCTTGTTGTTGGACCAGGTATCGAAGGCTTCTTCAATGACCACAAATCCCATGCGGTTGCAGGCATCCAGCAGTTCAGCACAGGCCGGGTTGTGAGTCACCCGGATGGCATTGACGCCCATGTCCTTCAGTTTGGAGAGCTGACGGTCAATTGCCCTGGCATTGGACACGGATCCAAGTGCGCCCTGATCCTGGTGCATGCATACACCCTGCAGTTTCATGGCAGTGCCATTCAAAGAGAAGCCGGTATCGTTATCAAACGAGAAGTAGCGGTAGCCGAAGGTCTCGGACTTCTGATCTACAACCTGGCTGTTGATGAGTACTTCTGTATTGACGGTATAGAGCGTGGGAGAATCCGTTGACCAGAGGGATGGCTGATTGACCGGCACCTTCAGGCTTGCGGTATCAGAACTTTCTGCTTCAAGATACAGGCTGGTTTCAACCGGATCGGATACGGCATTGCCATCGGCATCGTAGACGGTGCTGCGGATGATGGTATCCTGAACAGCAGAGGTGTCATTTGAGATCGCTGCGGTGACCACGGTATCAACCAGTCCATTCTGCTGGGTTTCAAGATCCGGGGTTGTGACAGTGATGCCATGATCTGAAACATGCACCTGATCAGTGATGGTCAGATATACATCCCGGCCGATTCCGCTGCCGCTGTACCATCTGCTGTTTGGCAGGATATTTTCCACTTTGACAGCCAGTACATTTTCCGTACTGCCATCACAGATGAGATCATTGGACAGATCAAAGGAGAAGGCGGTATAGCCATAGGGGTGGCTGCCCAGTTTTCTGCCGTTGAGATAGACCGTGGCATTCATGTATACACCATCAAAATTGATGGTGACCCGTTTGCCCTGATCGCTTTCATCCATGGTGAAGGACTTCCGGTACCAGCCTGTTCCGCCAATCATGAATCCGGATTCTGCTTCGCCATCCGTGCTGTAGCCAAGGGCAACCGACCAGTCGTGGGGCAAGGTGACACTGTTCCAGGAAGTATCGTTATAATTCTGCGATTCAGCTGAATCCGCTTCGCCAAGATAAAACTTCCAGTCCTCATTGAACAGGGTGGATCTTCCCTGATCCAGTGTTGCCGGGGTGGCGTAGTAGATATCATCACAGGTAGATGACTGAGCAGTAGTAATGGCTGATGCAGTGCTGCTGGAGGCGGCAGAAGATACCGCTGAAGCTGCGGAAGAACCACAGCTGCTGAGCAGAAGACTGCTCATGATCAGGCAAAGATTCACCGTTTGTTTGATTTTCTTAATCATATGTACTCATCATTGTAACAGAATCTTCATTTGTTGAACTGATCATGGCGCCTTATACTATGGAGGACGCATGGAAAGCGGGGTATCTGGAATATGAATGAATTCATGGAACAGGCAATCAAAGAAGCGCAAAGCGGCATTCAGGATCGTGAAGGCGGTCCCTTTGGCTGTGTGATTGTCAAAGACGGTAAAATTGTCGGACGCGGGCATAATGAAGTGGTCAAACGCAAAGATCCGACCTGCCATGGTGAGATCATGGCCATTCATGATGCCTGTGCCGCACTGGATACGTTTGATCTTTCCGGCTGTGAATTATATACCACCGGCGAGCCATGCCCGATGTGCTGGGGTGCAATTCTCTGGGCCAATATCGACCATGTCTACTATGGCTGCAATATCCAGGATACCGAAGAGATCGGCTTCCGTGACCAGAAGATGTATAACCAGAGTGATGCTGATAAAAAACAGCTGAAGAGCGAACTGGACCGTGACGCCTGTCTGAAACTGTACCAGGACTACCTGAACCAGAACGGGAAGATTGCATATTGATGAACCGCGAAGAACAGATCCAGCACATGTCCAGGAAGAAGCGGCACTGGATCGGCATCCTGCTGATTGCACTGGCGGTTGTTTTTACTGCGCTGATCATTGTGTATGTCGGCGTACCGATGGTGAAGATGGCGAAAGACTCAGAAGCCTTCAAAGCCTACATTGATTCCCTTGGGGCCTGGGGCTGGCTGATCTTCATCGGCATGATCATTCTCCAGGTCATCGTGGCAGTGATCCCCGGCGGTCCGTTTGAGATCGCATCCGGCTATGCATTCGGTGTGGTGTGGGGCACGGTGATCTGTGATGTCGGAACAACTCTGGGCAGTCTTCTGGTATTTCTTCTGGTGCGCCGCTTTGGCAGAGACTTCATTGAACTGTTCTTTTCCAGGGAACAGATTGATTCCGTCAGATTTCTCAAAACCAGTGAAAAATCAACGTTTCTGATCTTCCTGTGTTTCCTGATTCCCGGCACGCCGAAAGATCTGCTGTCGTATCTGGTCGGGCTGACTGATATGAAGGTATCCACCTGGATTGTGATTACTGCTGTCGGCCGGATGCCGGCAATTCTGCTTTCAGCTTTGAGCGGCAGTGCCCTGAGCAGCCAGCGGTATGAAATCTTTGCGATTGCCATGGCAGTTACTCTGGTACTTTCAATCCTTGGCATGGTATTCTATTTGAGGCATAATCAGTCCAAGAAACCCAGTGAACAGGCCTGAACAGGCAAGAAGGAGAGTTGAAGTATGCAGCGAGCAGTGATTACCGTCGTCGGACGGGATACCGTCGGTATTATTTCAAAAGTTTGCACGAGACTTGCAGAGGAAAATATCAATATTCTTGATATCACCCAGTCAATTGTGAATGGCTATTTCAACATGATGATGATTGTTGACGTCACTTCTGCCGTCAAGCCGTTTGGCGAAGTCTCCGACAGTATGGAACAGCTGGGAGATGAGATCGGTGTACAGATCCGCTGCCAGAAGGAAGAAATCTTCGATTCCATGCACCGGATTTGAGAAACGGAGTATAGAGGACAATGATTAATCTGAACGAGGTCGAAGAGACCAATACAATGATTGAAAAGGACAATCTGGATGTCCGCACGATTACCATGGGGATCAGCCTGCTGGACTGTGCAGATCCGGATCTTGAGTCCTTCAAACGGAAGATCCACGACAAGATTGTGACCAGTGCCAAAGACCTGGTCAGAGTCGGCAATGAGATTTCCAAGGACTATGGTGTTCCCATCGTCCATAAGCGGGTATCCATTACACCGATTTCCCTGGCGGCAGCTTCCTGCTGCAAGTCCATCTCCGACTATGTCGAAGTGGCCAAAGTACTGGATCAGTCCGCCCGCGAGATCGGCGTCAACTTTCTCGGCGGCTATTCTGCCCTGGTGAATAAAGACATGACACCGGCAGAGGAACTGTTCATCCGTTCCATTCCGGAAGCCATGGCAGCGACCAGCCTTGTCTGTTCTTCCGTCAATGTCGGCTCCACCAAGACCGGTATCAACATGGATGCGGTCCGTCTGCTGGGTGAAGTGATCAAGGAGACTGCTGAAAAGACCAAAGATACCGAGTCCGGCGGCTGCACCAAACTCGTGGTGCTCTGCAATGCCCCGGATGACAATCCATTCATGGCCGGTGCCTTCCATGGCGTTACGGAAGGCGACCGTGTATTGAATATCGGTGTATCCGGTCCGGGCGTGGTCAAGAAAGCACTGGAGTCCATTCATGGCGAATCATTTGAGACCCTGTGTGAGACCGTCAAGAAGACGGCATTCAAAGTAACGAGAATCGGTCAGCTGGTTGCCCGCGAGGCATCCAGAAGACTCAACGTGCCGTTTGGCATCGTAGACCTGTCACTGGCCCCGACGCCGGCTGTCGGTGATTCAGTCGCTGATATCCTCTGTGAAATGGGACTGGAAAAGGCCGGTGCACCAGGTACTACCGCAGCCCTTGCATTGCTGAATGACCAGGTCAAGAAGGGCGGCGTCATGGCTTCTTCCTATGTCGGCGGACTCTCCGGTGCCTTTATCCCGGTCAGCGAAGATCAGGGCATGATTGATGCGGCAACGTGCGGGGCTTTGACTATTGAGAAACTGGAAGCGATGACCTGTGTATGCTCGGTCGGTCTTGATATGATTGCCATTCCGGGCGACACCAAAGCATCCACCATCTCCGGCATCATCGCGGATGAGATGGCAATCGGCATGGTGAACCAGAAGACCACTGCGGTACGTATTATTCCGGTTGTCGGCAAGACAGTCGGCGATCATGTGTCCTGGGGCGGCTTACTTGGTGAGGCGCCGATCATGAAAGTGAATCCGTATTCCTGTGAAGAATTCATCTCCAGAAAAGGACGGATCCCGGCTCCGATTCACAGTTTCAAAAACTGAGATCAAACAAACAAGGCGCTGTCAGCTGACAACGCCTTTTATGAACGCTCATGAATGGACAGGATGGTTCTCAGGATACGGTTATCGTAGATCAGATCTTTC
Organism: Solobacterium sp.; assembly: GCA_022486935.1. GTDB lineage: Bacteria > Bacillota_I > Bacilli_A > Erysipelotrichales > Erysipelotrichaceae > Bulleidia. The sequence goes on from JAKVJO010000039.1 coordinate 7,222, forward strand.
AGCTGCTCAGCAGAATCAACTGTTTCATCCAGCGTGCTGAAGTACAGTTCTGTTTTATGCAGCAACGGCTGATACTGCTCTGCTATGGCAGGTTTGACTCCGGTGTAGCAGGATTCCAGATACAGGTAGACAATCGTCCAGACCGTTTCAAGACACGAATCCTCAATCCAGAAACTGGTGGATTCATACGGCGGAAGATACTGCTCCAACAGCCGTGTCATGCATTCAAGTCCATCATCGGAGGACTGCCAGATATCTACATAGACCGTATCGAAGGAAGAAAGAAATGCTTCATTGAAGAAATCAAACGCATCGCCGCAGATCAGCTTCAGCGGCTTTCTGACATCAAACTGCGGCAGGATGGATTTCTCAAACAGTTCAATGACTTCCCTGGAACGCTCAACAACCGTGATGGAAGTGACATCTGGATTGTGCATTGCCATAAAGAGGTAGTAGCCGATGCCAAGTCCAAAGGTACAGACAGAACCGCTGGCCTGTTTGGCAGCGGGATCATTGGTCAATGCTTCAGAAGGGGAGTCCAGCATCCAGTCTTCGTCATTCTGGAACAGGGCAATACAGTCGCAGTCCTGATCCATGGCCCTGAGTTTCATCCAGTCATTCAATTCACGCTTCGGGTCTTTCTGGATTGCACAGGCATTGAAGAGCCGGTGTCCGTCAATCTGGTCTGTCTCATAAGAGAAGGCATCGCTTTTGAGATCAGTCAGATGAATGGTTCTGTGGTAGGGAGTATTCTGCCACTGTTTGGCAGAGAGAAATAAGGAAGGCCACTGATCCTCAGGTCCCATGAATTCCGCAAAGCCGCACTCTGCCATCTGTTTCTGCAGATAGTGCTCATTGCCTGAAGTGACCTTTTTATCCAGGAACTGATTCTTGTTTTCAGTCTGCAGATTCTTCCGGCATGCCGCAAAGAATACATCCAGTTCGCTGTTATGTACGAGTTTCATGAGGTGATTCTACCATGGAGTGACAGAAAGGAACATCTGTATTCCCGGATCTTTCAGATGCCTGATATAATGATCCGGTTTGATTGGAGATTGATATGAGTGAAATGATACTTGCCCTGATCCTGTTTGTGATCATGTATGTACTGTTACTGAAGTTTGCGGATTACCGCTGGATCATTGCCCTGTGCATGGCCGGTGTCTTTCTCGTACTGGGAATTCTGCCATGGGATAAGGCACTGGGAGCGATCAACTGGAATGTCATCATGATGATTGCCGGTACGATGATCGTAGTGGAACTGTTTATTGAAAGCCGGATGCCGGTCCGGATGGCAGAAGTGCTGCTGAAGATTGTTCCGAACGTCAAATGGGCAGTTGTCGCACTGAGTTTGTTTGCCGGTATCATCTCGGCATTTGTCGATAATGTGGCAACGGTACTGATGGTGGCACCGGTCGGCCTTGCCGTGGCAAGACAGCTGGATACCAACCCGGTACCGGTCATCATCTCGATTGCGGTATCTTCCAATCTGCAGGGTGCAGCTACCCTGGTAGGCGATACAACCAGCATCCTGCTGGGCAGCTATGCCAACCTGTCGTTCAATGACTTCTTCTGGTTTCAGGGAAGACCCGGTATCTGTCTTGCGGTGGAAGTTGGTGCATTGCTGACCATTCCCGTCCTGCTGTTTCTGTTCCGGAAAGAAACCGGCAAAGTGGACTCCAATGTCAAAACAGTTGTGACGGATCATGTACCGACGGTATTGATGCTCGGGGTTGTGGTCTGTCTGATCATTGCCTCCCAGTTTGAGCATAAACCGGAACTGACCAACGGCATGATCTGCTGCGGGATGGCTCTTGTTGGTATGGTATACGAATTCATACGCACCAGAAACAAAGATTCCTTCCTGGGCCCGATCAAAAACCTGGACTACAAGACTTTGCTGTTACTATGCGGGCTGTTCATGGTTATTGAAGGCATTACAGAAGCTGGTGTCATTGAAGCGGCGGCCCAGATGTTTGTGACATTGGGCGGCGGTTCCAAACTCAAGATCTATATCCTGATTGTGGCAGTCTCTGTCGTACTCAGTGCATTCATTGACAATATTCCCTATGTCGCAACGATGCTACCGGTGGTGACCGGCATTTCAGCCATCTTCGGCATTGAACCATATCTCTTCGACTTCGGCCTTCTGATCGGGGCAACCCTGGGCGGCAACCTGACACCGGTCGGTGCATCTGCCAATATTACCGGAATCGGCATCCTGCAGAAAGAAGGGTATGAAGTATCAACGAAAGACTTCATGCGGATCGGTGTGCCGTTCACACTGGTCGCTGCACTGTCCGGATCACTGGTGATCTGGCTGCTCTGGGCATAAAATCTGACGATTGTTCACATTTCCTGCGGCCAAGTTTGGTATAATGGCTCTCGTTATGAATAAGAACAACAACAATTTCAAGACAACACTCAAACGGATTTTAAAGATGGACTGGCTGTTTCTGATCCTGATCAGTGCAGTCCTTTTATTTGGACTGATGCCGCGGTCCAGCTATCTGCGGTTTGAAGCAGGAACGGATACCTTCGGTACAGCAACTTCCAGCAATGAGGGCGAGATTGTTTCTGTCACCGGCAATTACAACGGCACGGAGAAAGAGGGCATCGGAAACAAACTGAGCCTCAAGGGATCCAGCAGTGCAGAGGATACCGTGACCCTGCGCAGCACAACCCAAGACTATACTGCGTATTTTGATCTGGGGATCCAGAACGCCGGCGGAATGACCACCAATGCCCAGGACTCCGAGTATCTTTCCAGAACGACCCTGGATGCCTTTGTACAGAGTGAATCCATTGAACATCCGGATAATCCGTACTTCAAAGATCAGACGTTCAGCGAACTGGTCAAGCAATATCATAACGACGGCTATGCAATCCTGTTTGCCGTCAAAGGGGACAGCACCGTCGGCTGGAGCGATGAGATGGAAGAAACCATGCGCTCGCTTGGCTTTGAAACAACACCGAAGAGCGGCAGTGAAGACGGCAGCTACATCGGCTATGTATACCAGGATGAAGTCTGGAGTCAGAACGGGGATCGTTCCACTGCCGCAATGAAGACGGTGGGCGGCACCAACTTCTATCTCTCCAGTGCCGGAGTCTATTCCGGTAACAATGCCATGATCAAGCTGAATGGCGAAGAACTGGCCAATGATGAAAACGGTATTTCCGTTGTGGTCTATGACATTGCCAATGATCAGCTGATTGACAGCGTCTCCTATAACACCAATACGGCTGAACCGATCATGAGCCGGGCAGATGACTGTTTCTATACGGAATATGTTACCGTCTTCCGGGCAGATCTGTTGGATCAGGCAAAAGCCTATACCGGTGTCTTCTACTGGCTGCAGGCAATTGTATGTATCATTGCGGCACTGATGCTCAATGTACTCCGCAGGGATCTCAAGAAAGCGAAGAGGACAGCTGAAGCACATCAGCCCTATAAAAAGAGCTATCTCATCTGGAAACAGGTTGGACTTTCATTGATTTCCGTACTGGCAGCGGCATCCTTTGCCGGACTGTCGTATCTTCTGAAACAGTTCAACGGCGTTACGATTGACCAGCTGCTGTTCCACATGAATACGAATCTCGAAGGAACCAACTGGTCCAGCTTTGACAGCCTGTTCCAGGAACTGGCACTGTACTGCGGCATTGCCCTGGCAGTTTCACTGCTGTGGATTGTGCTGATGAAGAAAGTGCTGCTGAAGGACAAAGTGCACGTCAAACGCAGCCGGCAGGCCGGAATGGCGATCCGCTGGACGGCAGTCATGTGCGGCATGCTGGCACTGTTTCTGGTGGTGCAGACATTCTGGAATTCCTACTACATGACGGATTATCTTGCCGCAAGACAGTTTGAATCCACCCTGTATGATGATTATTACGTCGATCCGGCCAATGTGAATATTACATTCCCATCTCAAAAGAAGAACCTGATCTATATCTATATGGAATCCATGGAGATCTCAGCCGCAAATGAATCTGTCGGCGGCGGAAAGAGCTTCAACGCCATACCGGAGCTGACCAATCTGGCACTGGAAAATGATGACTTCAATGGGGATTCCGATCAGCTGAACGGGGCAATCCCGCTTTACAACAGCACCTGGACGATTGCCGGCATGGTAGCCCAGACGACCGGACTGCCGCTTGGCATCAACCATAACCAGACCAACTACTCCAGTGTCTCCAGTTTCATGCCCGGTGCCACAGCCCTTGGCGATATCCTGGAAGAAGAGGGGTATCAGAATGTATTCATGCTGGGCTCCAAGGCGGAATTCGGCAACCGGGATGCCTACTATGAAGAACACGGCGACTATGAGATTGATGACTATACCTGGGCCAAGAAGAATGGCAAACTGCCATACAGCAATTACTATGTCTGGTGGGGTTATGAAGACAAGAAACTGTTTGAATATGCCCAGGAGAGAGTCACTGAACTGGCTTCAGATGATCAGCCGTTTGCGCTGACACTGCTCACGGTGGATACCCACTTTACCGGCGGCTACAAGTGTGAAGACTGCCCGGATACCTTTGAGGATCAATACTCCAATGTACTGGCATGTTCCAGCAAACGGGTCGCAGAGTTTGTGGAATGGGTACAGGAACAGGACTGGGGCAAGGATACCGTCATTATTCTCTCCGGCGATCATCTGTGCATGGATTCTGAATACTACGGCGATATGCCTTCCGGCTATCAGCGCAAGACTTACGTCAATATTATCAATTCCCAGAAAGAAGAAGGAGATACGTACCGTACCTACAGTACGATGGACATGTTCCCGACAACTCTGTCGGCACTGGGCTGTACGATTCCGGGCGACCGACTTGGCTTTGGAACAGATCTCTACTCTGATACACCGACCCTGCTGGAAGAAAAGGGTGAGAGTTATCTGAACTATGAACTGAGTCTGAACTCCAGTTTCTACAACAAGGAAATCCTTGGCTATTAGCAAACCAGCGGGCTGTGTATCATTGTAGTCCGCTGTTGTTTTATCTTATTGAGGTATGAAAAAAATCCGCCATATCAACGGATTTCTTCTTGGTTTTCCAATGGTGGTCCCAGGCAGAATTGAACTGCCGACACAAGGATTTTCAGTCCTTTGCTCTACCGACTGAGCTACAGGACCATTGGTTGCGAGGGAAGGATTTGAACCAACGACCTCCGGGTTATGGGCCCGACGAGCTACCAGGCTGCTCTACCTCGCGATATGTTTTGAAGACGGTGTTTCCTGTAGATTTGAAACATGGCGGAGGAACTGGGATTCGAACCCAGGCGCCAGTTTCCTGACCTGCCGGTTTTCAAGACCGGTCCCTTCAACCACTTGGGTATTCCTCCATATAACTGGTGGACCCTGAAGGACTCGAACCTTCGACCGATCGGTTATGGGCCGATTGCTCTAACCGATTGAGCTAAGGGTCCAGAATCGGTTCCATCAGTCTGATTGAAGTAATGGTAGCGGGGGTGAGACTCGAACTCACGACCTACCGGGTATGAACCGATTGCTCTAGCCAACTAAGCTACCCCGCCAGAATACTGATGGTCGGGATGACAGGATTTGAACCTGCGACCCCTTGATCCCAAATCAAGTGCACTACCAAGCTGTGCTACATCCCGAAAATCTGGTGCGCCGAACAGGAGTCGAACCCGCAACCTTTTGATTCGTAGTCAAATGCTCTATCCAGTTGAGCTATCGGCGCAGTACGCACATCACCAATCAGTGCTTTGTTATGATACCAACATCCTGTATTAATTGCAAGGACTTTTTCACGAATGTCGTTCGAAGCGGTGATTTCATGCGGATCAGCCGACCATGACTGGATATGGCGACGGTAGGGATCTGAATTTTTCCATGCAGCGCAGGGATTGAAACTGGCCCCATGATTGACACAGATGTATGATAATAGCCGCAGGAATAGTTTATTCCGGAAGAGGATCTGATGACCAGTTTGAAATTGATGATTGCCTGTCATAAGAAATGTGAAGTTCCCAGTGATCCGGTCTATCTGCCGCTTCAGGTTGGGGCAGCAGGGAAAGATGAGATCGGCTTTACAAGGGATGACACTGGCGAGAATATCAGCCGGTTGAATCCCTGCTATTGCGAACTGACCGGTCTTTACTGGTGCTGGAAGAATCTGGACGTTGACTGGCTGGGGCTGGTTCATTACCGCCGCTACTTTACAATGAAGTCAGGAACCTGGCGCAGACAGCACAGCGAACTGGAAGGGGCACTGACTCAGGAAGAAGCGGAGTCACTGATCAAAACAGCGAAGATCATTGTTCCAAAGAAGCGCCGCTATTATATTGAATCAATCTACTCCCACTACAGCCACACGTTTGACCATACGCAGCTGGATACCTGCCGCAGTATCCTTGTATCAAAGAATCCATCTTATGTATCTGCATTTGATTCTGTCATGAAGTCGACCGGCGGCTATATGTTCAATATGTTTCTCATGGATCATGCCATGGTGGACAGTTACTGCAGCTGGCTGTTTGATGTACTCCAACAATTGATCGATCAGACAGATTCTTCCGGTATGAGTGACTTTGAAAAGCGGTATGCCGGCCGGATCAGCGAAATCCTCTTCAATGTCTGGCTGAAGTACCAGCTGGAAACGGGAACCGTCAAACCGTCAGAGATCCGTGAAGTATCCTATTTCTATCTTGGCAAAATTGACTGGAGCAGGAAAGTAAAGTCTTTCCTGGCTGCCAAGTTTCTGCATAAAAAGTATGACAGGAGTTTTTAAATGACGAATGAACTTCCTTTGATCTCCGTGGTCTTACCGGTCTATAACATTGAGCAGTATCTGCCTTCCTGCATGGACTGCATGAGCAGGCAGACCTACACCAATCTGGAACTGATCCTGGTGGATGATGGCTCAACAGACCGCTGTGGGCTGCTCTGTGACATGTACGCAAAGAAGGATCCGCGGATTGTGGTATACCACAAATCCAATGGCGGTCTTTCAGATGCCCGCAACTATGGAATCGAACGGGCCCATGGTCGTTATATTGCCCCGATTGATCCGGATGATACAGTGGATCCCGATTATATTTCCTATCTGTATCAGATCCTGAACAGATATCAGGCCAGGATGTCACTCTGTATTCACCGTACGCTCTATGACAATGGATCAATCAAAGATCCGCATCTTCATGGCGATGAATTTCTGGAAACAAAGACCTGTCTTGAAATGATGCTGTACCACAATGTGATTGACACCTCTGCCTGGGGCAAACTCTATGAGAAGTCCTTATTTGATACCGTGCAGTATCCCAAAGGGAAATTATTTGAGGATATCGGCACAACCGGTAAACTGATGATGGAATGTGAAGGGGTTGCCTGCGGTTATGAAACAAAGTATACCTATCATTTCCACAGCCATTCCATTGTGAATGGGGCATTCAGACCGGCCAAGTTTGACCTGATCGAAATGACAGATGGCATGGGCAGTGCAATCCTGAAGCAGTACCCCGATTTAAAAGAGGCAGTATTGCGCCGCAGGGTGTATGCACGGTTCAGTGTGCTGAATCAGATGCTCAACGAAACCGGCTATCAGAACGAGCGGGAAGAACTGATTTCCTTTATCAGGGCAAATCAGAAGGAAGTCATGAAGAACCGCAAAACACCAAAACGGGACAAGGCGGCGATCCGCCTGCTGTCACTGAGTTACCCGCTTTACCGGGCAATCTGGAATGCCTATCAGCATCATCTTTTTGGCAGCCATTGATTTACATTGGCTGTGAATTTGCATAAAATTGTCGTTGCAATGCAGAAAACAAACAGAAGTATCCAAACTTATGTACTGTGGATCGCCGACCTGATATGCGCATCACTCGCATTCTGGCTGCCGGTCTATTTCCGATACCACTTCACGGAAGCGTTTTTCCAGCGGGAATTCTATGACAGCATCTATGCAACAGTGATCCTGCTGTGTACGCTGATTCACTTTGTATTCAACCGGGATGGAAACTATCTCAAGCGGGGTGTACTTGATGAGATGGCAGCGGCAGCGCTGTATGATGTGCTGATTACGTTCAGCCTGATCACGGTCTCCTATCTCATGCATGATCCGATCGGACTGTCCCGTCTGGTTCTGATCTGGTTCTTTGTTTTGGATTTCTTCTTTACGCTGATTCTGCGGCTGCTGATTCGGGTGTATCTGAAACACCGTTTCAAGGATGAGCTGCAGCTGAACAAAGTCATCATCATTGCCGAAAAGGACAACATGGAAGATATCCTGAAACACTTCCAGCCGGGTCTTACCTATAAAGTAACCGGGCAGATTGCCCTGGATGGGCAGAAGGCAGTGGGGGAGATTGACGGCAAAGCCGTCAGCACCACCCTGGATCAGCTGCTGGAAGTGATGGTTGTCCGTTCCTTTGATACGGTATTCATCAACACCCCGGATTACAAGCCGACCCAGATGCACAAACTGATCAACGGCATCCAGGATATGGGTGTGGAATGCAACTACTGTCTGGATCTTCCGGAACTGGGCGGACATAACTCCCATATCGGAATCTTCGGAGAATATCCGGTCATTACGTATTCCTATGATCAACCAAACTTCATGGCACTCAGTGTGAAGCGGCTGGTTGATATCATCGGCAGTATCGTGGGTCTTGCGATCTGCGGGGTCATCTTCCTGTTTGCGGCACCGGCCATCAAACTGGACTCACCGGGTCCGGTCTTCTTCAAGCAGACCAGGGTTGGCAAGAACGGCCGCCGGTTTACGTTCTATAAATTCCGCTCCATGCGGATCGATGCAGAAGCACAGCTCGGCAGTCTGGAAAAAGAGAATGAAATGGACGGGCTGATGTTCAAGATGGAGAATGATCCGAGAGTCACCAAAGTCGGAAAGTTCCTCCGCAAGACCAGTCTGGATGAGTTTCCGCAGTTTCTCAATGTACTGAAAAATGAAATGAGCCTGGTCGGCACAAGACCGCCGACCGAGCAGGAGTTTGAGCAGTACAACGAATACTACCGCCGCCGGCTGTCCATGAAACCGGGGATTACCGGACTGTGGCAGGTCAGCGGACGTTCCAACATCCAGAACTTTGATGAAGTGGTTAGCCTGGATCTGCAGTATATTGATCACTGGAGTCTGGGGCTGGATGCCAAAATCCTGTTTCAGACCGTTGCCGTTGTCTTCAAGCGCCGCGGTGCAGAGTAACAAATCAATCACAAGGGGAAGAAATACACATTCAATGGGTATTTCTTCTTTTATCAATCGGACGTAGAATAATACCGGTTTTGGAGGAAGCGAATGGTCAGGATACTGCTGGGATATTTATCGTATGGAAGAACAAACGGCATCAGCAGATATCTTTTGAATACGCTGAACCTGCTGGAACAGGCCAATGTTGAACCAGAGATTGTCTCCATCTATCTGGATGAAGATCTCAAACAGGAACTGATTGAGAGCGGTATCCGGGTCCATGAAGTCTGCGGCGTCAAACATCCCCTGAAACAGCTGGATGCCATGAAGGCAATCTTTGCCAGTCAGCACTATGACATTGCCTACTTCAACATCTCGGAAGCGTTCAACTGCATGGGCATCATCGCCGCCCATCGTGCCGGTGTTGAAAAGATCATTGTGCACAGTCATAACTCCGGGATCAATGAACCGGATGCGCTGAAGCGCAGAATCCGTCATCT
>JAKVJO010000040.1 GCA_022486935.1 Solobacterium sp.
ACCTTGATCTTCAGCCCATTCCATATCAGTATTTCCTTCACATAGCGGATACCGGTACAGTTCTGCTTACCGCATATGGTAGTGACTTCCTTGACGTAGTTCAGTTTCTTTCCGTTTCCATAAAGATACTTCTCAACGCCCTGAAAAACCCGGGCAGCGATCTTCTGACATGCCTGGGAGTCAATGTTCTGTTTGAACATGTGCTGCTGTACTTTTACATACTGTTCAAGATGAGACTTGGATACCCCATGGCTTTCACGCAGGAGTTTCAACTGTGCACCAATCTCTTTCTTTTTCAGTTTATCTGTTTCTCTGCGGTACAGGGAAAGCGTATGCCAGTACTCATGATCCTGTTCCAGGTCATGAAGGCACTTCCGTGCTTCCTTGACCAACACATTCTGGATATGTTTTGCAAGATTAAAACGGGTGTTCAGCACAGCTTCATCATGTGCGGATGTATGAAGTCTGAGTTGTACAACGAAAGTCATCTCAACCACCTCCAGCTATCACAAAACAGGTGAACCGATAGTTCTCAGCAGTCTCCTCTATTCATTCTACAGATAAACAGAGATGATCTGATAAGCGCATCATACCATATAACCGGGATATGTCACGCACTGTTTTATACCACTTCAAAAAGCCTTTCTCTGCGGTGAAATTCATCCCGGCTATTGAATAGTCGGGCCTTTTTCCGAGGGGTTAGTAATAATCATACCCGATAATTGGAATCAGGTACGCAGAAATATAAAACCGGCCATCTCTGACCGGCTGATTCACTGGTGCGGATAACAGGACTTGAACCTGCACGCCTTGCGGCAATAGATCCTAAATCTATCGCGTCTGCCATTCCGCCATATCCGCGTTACGAAAAGCATTATATCAAAAAAGAGAAGCGTTTGGGCTTCTCTTTAGCAGACATAACCAAGATAATACGGAAGCTGTTTTCTCCACCAGACCCAGTCATGGGCAACATCGTCACCCCAGAAGTCTACCCAGGCAGGGATGTTCTTGCAACCGAAGAGTTCCTTCATCCTTGCGGCATCTTCCTGCATCGGGTGTTCCCAGGCACCTCTGCCGCAGCAGAGAATGATATCCCGGTCCCGGTACATGGAAACGTATGGATGATCATTTGCCATGCCTTCCAGATAATCAACCGGAGAGTTGGCGAATACCAGATCATCAAAGTAATTCGGGAAGAAGAAACGGGCGTTGTAGGCACCGCTCAGTGCGATACAGCCGGAGAACAGATCCGGTCTTCTCAGCAGGAAGTTCAATGCGTGGCTGGCGCCCATGGAGCAGCCGGTGGTCAGAATGCCATTGGCACGGTGTCCGCCATTGTCTGCCGCATTGAGATCAAAGATTCTCGGGCAGAGTTCATCACAGATATAACGGAAGTACTCTTCCTGACATTCAATCCGCCTGCGGTTATCCCAGCTGGTGCTGGACCAGGAATTGATATCATTGGAATCACAGCAGAACATCTGAATGCGGCCTTCGTTGATAAACTGTTCCGCAGCACCGATCATTCCGTTGTTTTCAAAATCGAAGAAGCGTCCGTCCTGTGATGGAAACACCAATACCGGCTTGCCGGCATGTCCGTAGACCTTGTACTCCATGTCCCGGTGCAGATTCTGGCTGTATTCCCGGTAATAGGCTGTTTTCACTTTTTGGCCTCGACTTTCACTTTCTCCTTGGCGTAGACAAACTTCACAAACTCATTCATTTCCTTCTCTGTCTCAAACTTGGCAATGAAGAATTCGTTGCCCATGGCAGATGACAGAAGTTCAGGCATTCTCTCAGACATGCAGATGGCCTGACCGTACTGCTTGTAGACCTTTGCACTGTTGTTGACATAGTGATACTTGTCACGTCTTCCGCAGTAGACACAGAAGTACGGACGGCTTGTCTTATAGAGAGATTCGTTGAACATGCACATGTTGGCATAGACCAGATAGACATTGATGTCATTGGCAAAGTCCATCATGTCCGGTGTATAGCCTCCCGGCGGACGCATGTTGACTTCAAGTCCTACCAGGGAACCCTTCTTGCCAAGACCTTCTTTGTCTTCGGAAAGACGGAAGTACTCAGTATGGAAGAAACGGCCCTTGATATTGAATGCATGGATGACTTTGGTGCCCAGTTCCTCAACATCATTCGGAATCTTGCGGACACTCCAGTAGCAGCATTCATCTTTGGTATTCACGATGTCCATGATCGGATTCGGGAATACGTGGGAAGTACGGAAGATGATGTTGTTGTCCTGATCGACAATGCCGTCAAAGGATTCAATCCGCCCCGGCACAAACTCTTCCATGATGTACTGCGTTGTCAGCTTCAGCGCATAGAAGTTCTTGAGTTCCTTCTCATTGCTGATCTTCCAGGTTGCGTTGGCACCGACACCGTCGTCCGGTTTGACAATGACCGGATAGCCGACCTGATCAATGAACTTCTCGCCTTCATCCAGCGTGGATACCATGTGGTATCTGGCAACCGGCACACCAGCTTTTTCGTAGTATGCCTTCATGTTTGATTTCAGCTTATAGCGCATGACGTCAACAGACTTATCACCGGTCGTGATATTGAAGTCTGTACGCAGTTTTGCGTCCTGTTCCAGCCAGTATTCATTGTTGGATTCCAGCCAGTCGATTTTTCCATGCTTGTGGGCAAACCAGGCAACAGCCCGGTATACCTGATCGTAGTCTTTCAGACTCTGCACCTGATAGTACTCATCAGTTGCGTCCTTCATTTCCTGTGGAAGTGATTCGTAAGGATCCTCACCGATGCACAGGGATGTCCCGCCAATCTGTTTCCAGGCTTTCGGAAACTGGTAATACGTACGCGGGAAGGTTGGTGATATAAAGACGAAGTTCTTCATAATAGAAGGCCCCCTTTAACCTTTTATACGTGCAATGTTATCACAGAATTATGCTGATTGAACGCCTTGAAATGAGATGCTGTCGTATAATATCCGAAAAGAAGGAGAAGCTTATGCGAAACCAGGAAGCCGCAAGATGCCTGTTATGCAGGAATGCACGCTGTTCTGCTGCGTGTCCGGTGCATACCGATGTCCCTGCATGCCAGAAACTATACCGGGAAAACAAACTGAATGAGGCAGGAAAACTGCTGTTTGACAACAATCCGCTGAGTGCGGTTACCTGTCAGGTATGCGACTGGCGCAGATACTGCCTGGGGCATTGTGTGCTGGGGATCAAAGGCAGCCCGATCCGCTGGTATGAGATTGAGCAGGAAATCTCAGAACAGTATCTGTTTTCCTGCCATCCTGAGAAGGCAGAGCCAAACGGTAAGCGTGTTGCCATTGTCGGTGCCGGACCGGTTGGTATCACGGCCGGTATCAGACTTGCCGAGAAAGGGTATACTGTCACCCTGTATGATGACAACGATCAGGTAGGCGGGGTACTGCGCTATGGCATTCCGCCATTCCGTCTTGATAAGAAGTACTGCGATGAATATGAACGGATCCTGAATGAACTTGGCGTCCGCATGATCTGGAATTCCAAAGTGGATCAGTATCTGACACTGAGCCATCTGATTCTCCAGCATGATGCAGTGCTGCTGGGAGTCGGGGCAACGAAACAGAATGCCCTTGGCATTACCGGTGAAGACCGTTCCAGTGTATTGGAGGCGATTGCCTATCTGAAGAATCCTTCCGGATATGATCTTGGTAAAAAGGTCATTGTCATCGGCGGCGGAAATGTTGCCATGGACGCATGCCGTACGGCAGTCAGGTCCGGCTGTGATACACATGTGTATTACCGGAAGACTTATGAAAATATGCCGGCCAATCCGAGAGAAGTGGAAGAGGCGAGGGATGACGGTGTCATGTTCCATGATTTCAAGGCACCGGTTGAAGTGAAGGAACATTCCGTGATCTTCCGTGACTGCGAAAACTATCAGGATGAAAACGGACGTACCAAAACCAGGATCCTGGATGGTACAGATGAAGAAGTGGAATGCGATACCCTGCTGGTTGCGGCAGGCGAAACCATCGATCTTTCGGTATTCGGAAAAACAATGCCGCAGCTGAATGAATATGGATACCCGATTGTCAACGAAGGCAACATGACTTCCATCAGGGGTGTATTTGTGGCGGGTGACTTTATCCTTGGCGCAAAGACCGTTGTTGAAGCAGTGGAAAGCACGAAGACCGCAGTCGCAGGCATTGAACAGTATCTTGGCTGAGACTATGATGGACACGGAAGGAAGACTCTGATATGACAGCACTTGATGAAAGCCGGAAGCGAATCAATGAGATTGACAGTGAACTGGCAGCGCTCTTTGAAGAACGCATGCATACGGTCAGACAGATTGCCGAATACAAACGCGATCATGGCCTGCAGGTGTTTGATCCGTCCAGAGAGCAGGATAATATCCAGCGCAATTCAGAGAAACTGAAGGATCAGTCGTTGAAGCCGTATTTCAGTGACTGGTATCAGGACACCATGGATGTATCCAAACAATATCAGAGGGATCTTCTGAAAGAAGAGGAGAAATAAACGTATGGGTGAGTTATTGACACAGTTCAGAAAAGAAAACATGCAGGCAATGAAAGACCATGACACCCTGAAGAAGGGCGTGCTGAGTCTTCTGATTTCCGCCATTGCACTTGCTGAGAAAGAGTCCGGAAAGACACTGACCAGAGAAGAAGAACTGGTCTTTGTCCAGAAGGAACTGAAACAGACAGAAGAATCACTGGCCGAGACACCGGCATCCAGACAGGATCTGATTGATGAAACCAACAAGAAGATCGAGATGCTGAAAGGCTATCTGCCGCGTCAGCTGGATGAAGCAGAAATCAAAACGGCCATCGAAACGATCATGAGTGAGAAGAACCTGGAGCCGGTCAAGAAGAGCCAGGGTCCGATCATGAAGGAAATGATGGCACGTTACAAGGGACAGACAGACGGCAAGCTGGTCAACAAAGTGCTGGCAACTATCCTGCATTGATCAATTGAAATCAGAAGTGCTTCGGTGCTTCTGGTTTTTTTTGTGCCGATACAGATGCCGCGGATGGATTGGCACGTCTGAACAGTCAATGATCCATTTCTGCTCAAACAGGGTGACTGATCTTCGAGGTGAGAGTGGTATGAAAGACAGATGAGCGAAGATAAAAAAAGATCAGGAACCAACCGGCTCCTGATCTCAGGATCAATTATTCAGAGAACTTCCAGGCGGTATCCAGGGCAACCTGCATCATATCGCGGAAGCTGTCCTGGCGCTCTTCAGCAGTCAGTGCAACCGGCTTGAAGAGGTGGTCGCTGATGGACAGGATGGACAGCGCCTTCTTGTTGCAGGCAGCTGCAGTCCAATACAGGCCTGCTGTTTCCATTTCAACACAGAGATGATTGAAGTCTCTCAGTTTCTCATTGACGCCGGTCTGCGGATAATAGAAGAAGTCAGAGGTATATACTTTGCCGACCTTGACCGGAATCTTTCTGGTGCGGCAGGAATCAACTGCAGTTTCAAGCATGTCGTAGTCAGCGACTGCGGCGAGCTGGCCAGGGATGCCATAGGCATTGCCGTAGTTGGAATTGCTGGAAGCACCTTCAGCGATGACGACATCGCGTACATTGACATTCTCAGCGAGACCGCCGGCAGAACCGATACGGATAATTGCCTCAACACCAAACTGGTTGTACAGCTCAGTTGCGTAAAGCCCCAGGGAAGGAATACCCATGCCGCTGCCCATGACGGAGATGCGGCGACCGTTATAGGTGCCGGTGAATCCCAGCATGTTGCGTGTTTCGTTGAAGCATACGACATCAGTCATGTAGTTGTCAGCGACTGCCTTGGCACGCAGCGGATCGCCCGGCATCAGTACTACTTTGCCGATTTCAGCAGTGACGCGAAGACTTGCGGAGATTGACTCTTTCGGTTCCATGTTTTTTCCTCTATCTTTCTTTTATTTGTTGAACAGTTTCTTCAGATTCTCTTTGAATGGCGGATAGACAATGCCGCGCTCAGTGACAATGCCGGTAACCAGACTGTGATCTGTTACATCGAAGGAAGGGTTGTAGCACTTTACTTCTTTCAATGCCATCGGTTCCTTGTACCACATCGTCTTGATTTCGTCCGGATCTCTCAGCTCAATCTTGATATCATCACCGGTCGGCGTGTTGAAGTCGATGGTGGAAGAAGGGCCAAGGGTATAGAACGGAATGCCATAATGCTTTGCAAGAATTGCCACACCGGAGGTTCCGATCTTGTTGGCAAAGTCGCCGTTTGCGGCAACCCGGTCGCAGCCGACAAATACTGCATTGACCCAGCCCTGTTTCATGACAATGGAAGCCATGTTGTCGCAGATCAGTGTCACATCAACACCGGCATTCTGCAGTTCATAGGAAGTCAGTCTTGCGCCCTGCAGCAGCGGTCTGGTTTCGTCGGAGAAGACGTGGAAGTTCATCCCGCGTTCCCTGCCGAGGAAGATCGGTCCGGTTGCAGTGCCGTAGCGGCTTGTGGCCAGCGGGCCTGCATTGCAGTGAGTCAGGATGCCGTCGCCGTCATGGATCAGCGTCAGTCCGTATTCAGAGATTTTGGTGCACATCTCAATATCTTCCTTGTGGATCTTCTTGGCTTCTGCTCCAAGATCTTTGACGATCTCGGATACCGGCTTTTCTTTTTCACTCAGCACCAGATTTTCAACCCGGTTCAGTGCCCAGGACAGGTTGACTGCGGTCGGACGGGAACTGTTCAGGTATTCCTTCTGCTCATGGAACTGTTTGACGAATTCCTCATAGGGCAGATCCTGATACTGCTGGGCAAGTACATACATGGAATAGGCAGCGAAGATACCGATTGCCGGTGCTCCTCTGATCTGCAGCAGCTTGATCGCATCCCACATTCCCTTGGGATTGCTCAGTGTCAGATGTACCTGACGGTTTGGAAGCTGTGTCTGATCAAGGATAATGACACTCTTCTCATCTTCTGATAATTTGATGTTTTCTGCGTGAGTCACTGAATCAACTGCATTCATTACTGTAAAGCCTCCTTCTACTGGTTTGTCTTTCCGTATTTGTTCAATGCGAAGTCTCTCATATATGCAACATCGTCTTCCTTCAATACAACGGGAGTGCCGATGCATAATGCCTTGTAGTAGATCCGTGCCTGTGACTCCAGGACAGATGCAGTTTTGAAGCATTCCTGCATGTTTCTGCCGACACACAGTGCACCATGATTTGCCAGCAGACATGCCATGTTGGTGCCCAGCGCTCTGACAGCATTTTCTGCCAGTTCTTTTGAACCGGGCAGTGCATAGTCAGCCACTTTGATCTCTTCGCCGAATGCCTGTGCCAGTTCATCACTGACCATAGGAATCGGTTTTCTCAGCATGCCGAAGATCGATGAATCAACCGGGTGGGTGTGCAGCACTGCATTGATCTCAGTTCTGTTTTGATAGATTAATGTATGAAGTCCGGATTCAACGGAAGGCGTACGCTTTCCTTCATGGATTGTTCCGTCTGGATTCAGGACAACAATATCATCTTCATTCAGTTTGTCATAAGGCATACCGGAGGGAGTGATATAGATCAGTCCGGATTCTGGATCACGGATACTGATATTTCCCCAGGTTTCGATTGTCAGGTTTTTTGCCTGCATCTCGATTCCGGCTTCCAGAATCATCTGTTTAAAGTCCATTGTGCTCCTCCGTTTCCTGCTGAACCACAGTCATTCTAAAGCGGGTGTCACAGTGCGTCAATGCGATAAAACCGCGATTCTGTCGCATTACAGCGCGGAATGCCGAAAGTTGATTGCATGCATGATTTCCCACTGAAACAATTTTCAGAAAATAATGCTTGATATTATTGCCGGGTGGGATTAGATTAATACCATAAACCAGTGATTGGGAGATCAAACACACCGGCAGTCAGAAGAGAGCAGGGATTGGTGAGAGCCTGCGGCGATGAGATGTGCAAATGGACCCATGAGGGCTTGGGGAACACCGTAAGGTTAGTATCCATGACGCGTTGCCAGCGTTAACAGGCAGGGAATGTGATTGCATTTCTAAAAGAGGATGATCAAATATGATCATCAACGAAGGTGGTACCGCAGGTATATACGCTTGTCCTTCCGTCAGGGAAGACAGGCGTTTTTTGTACTTCAGGCGCCCGGGAATGCAGAAAGGGAGGAAAATCACATGAAAAAGTTAACATCTATGATTCTTACAGCCGCCATGATTTCCGCACTTGCCGGATGCTCATCCAGCACTGCATCAGCTTCATCAACATCAAGTTCATCTTCAACTGCCGCAGCTTCTACATCCAAGCCAAGAATCGGACTGATCCAGCTGATGGAGCACACATCGCTGAATTCCATCCGCGATTCGTTTTTGGAACAGATGAAGACACTTGGTTATGAAGACGGTGTCAACTGCACCATTGATTATGAGAACGCCCAGGGTGATATGAACAATCTGACAACGATTGTCCAGACCATGGAAGGCAACAAGACAGACGTTGTTGTCGCAATTACCACACCGGCTGCTGAAGCTGCAGTGGATATGGCCCAGAACGGAACACCGCTGATCTTCTCGGCAGTCACTGACCCGGTATCAGCCGGACTGGTTACTTCCCTGACGGATACGTCAAATAATATTACCGGCACCTCTGATGCCGTTGCCATTGATAAGATCATGGATCTGGCACTGGAGATCTATCCGGACATCCAGACATTCGGCTATCTGTACAACCCGGGCGAAGACAACTCAGTTGCCAACCTCGCACTGGTACAGAACTACTGCGATGAACACGGTCTGAAGCTTGAAACCCAGGGTGTTACTTCCGGCAATGAACTGCAGACTGCCGCAAGCACCCTCTGCTCCAAAGTAGACGCAATCGTAACCGGCAATGACAATACCGTTGCCGAGTCCATGCCGGTATTGGCAAATGTCGCCAATGCGGCCAAAGTTCCGGTATTCCCGGGTGCTGACTCCATGGTCAAGGACGGCGGCTTCGCAACAGTTGGAATTGACTATACTGATCTTGGCAAAGAGACAGCCAACATGGTTGACGAAGTACTCAATGGAACTCCGGTATCTGATATTCCGGTCAAAGTATTCAACAGCGATCTTTATATCTATGTAAATCAGGATACGATGGATGCCCTCGGCATCACACTTCCGGATTCCGTCGCAAACGATTCCAAACTGGTCATGGTTTCATCCAACAGTTAATCAAGAGAGGACTTAAACAGATATGGCGTTTTCAACAGTAATCGGCAGTGTGGAACTTGGCCTGGTCTTTGCGATCATGTCACTGGGTCTGTTCATTGCGTTCAGGATTCTGGATCTTCCGGACCTGACCGTAGACGGAAGTTTTGTAACAGGGATTGCCTTTGCCTCAGTATGTACTGAGGCAGGGCATCCCCTGTTTGGCCTTCTGCTCGGTGCGATCGGCGGGGCATTGGCCGGGGTGGTGACAGGCCTGCTGCACACCAAACTGCACCTGCATGCAATTCTTGCCGGCATACTTACAATGACTGGGCTCTATTCCATCAATCTGAAGATCATGGGAGAACGCCCATCCATCTTCTTCTATAACGCCACGACCATGTTCAGCGGCGTCAAGGGAAAGATCTTTATCAACGGCTATGATATGGGAACGGTGCTGCTGCTTGCGGCAATTGTTGCGGTTGTGATCATTGCCCTGAATTACTTCCTGAAGACAATGCCGGGATTATCACTCAGGGCAACCGGTGATAACGAAGCCATGGTCCGTTCTTCCTCAATCAATACAGACTTCATGAAGATCTTCGGCTTTGCGCTGACCAATGGCATTGTGTCCTTTGCCGGTGCAGTCTATGCCGAGTATTGCCAGACAGGTGTTCACGCAGCCGGCACCGGCATGCTGGTGCTTGGACTTGCCAGTATCATCATCGGTGAAACATTCATCGGCAAGCGCGGCATGCTGAGACATCTGATTGCTGTGGCAGTCGGTGCAGTCTTATACAGAATGCTGCTGACTGTGGCATTCCAGATCGGACTTCCGGCGGCAGATCTCAAACTGTTCAGTGCATCCATTGTCATCATTGCCATTGCTGTTCCGGTGATCAAAGATGAAGTGGTGAAGAGGAGAAGACGTCATGCTGGAAATTAAAAATCTGACTGTGATTTTCAATGAAGGAACCGTCAACGAAAAAAAAGCAGTCGATCATATCAGCTTCACAATGAATGACGGAGACTTTGTGACGGTCATTGGATCCAATGGGGCCGGCAAATCAACGCTGCTTGGTGCCATTGCCGGAAATGTAGAAGTGACTTCCGGTGAGATTCTCAATAACGGATATAACATGACCCACGAAGCAGAGCACAAACGAGCACAGTACATTGGCAGACTTTATCAGGATCCATTGAAAGGTACCGCCCCGCATATGACCATTGAAGAGAACCTTGAACTGGCCTATTCTCGCGGCAAGCGGATGCGGATGGGGCTTGGCGGCAGAAAAGAAGACGAGAAACTGTTTGAGGCAGCCTGTGCAAAACTGGGGCTGGGCCTGGAACAGCGGATGAAGAGTGAAGTCGGCTTACTCTCTGGCGGTCAGCGTCAGGCACTTACCTTATTGATGGCTACCCTGCAGACACCGGAACTGCTGTTACTGGATGAACACACGGCGGCCCTGGATCCGGTCACTTCCAATAAGATTATGGAAATCACCGAGAATATCGTGAATGAACATCACATCACTACATTGATGGTAACCCACAATATCGAGAATGCATTGAAGTACGGGAATAAGACACTCGTCATGTCGCAGGGCAGGATCCTGAAGATCCTGGAAGGCGATGTGCGCAAGAATATGAGCATTACCGATGTCATGAAGCTCTATAACAATACTGGGGATGCCCTGTCAGACAGTGCAATCCTGGGGTAAAATGGGGCCATGGCAAAAAAAGAAGATAAAACAAACGCAATGCGGATTCTCGACAGCGAGCACATTGCCTATACCGTTCATACCTATGATGCAGAAGACGGAAAGATAGACGGGGCTTCCGTCGCAGCCAAATGCGGCGAAGATCCGGATACCGTATTCAAGACACTGGTTACCCAGGGGGATGACAGAAACTTCTATGTCTTTGTCATTCCGGTCAAAGAAGAACTGGATCTCAAGGCATGTGCAAGAAGCGTGAATGTCAAATCAGTGGAGATGATTCACAGTAAGGACCTGTTGAAAACCACCGGGTATATCCATGGCGGCTGCAGTCCGATCGGTATGAAGAAGAAATTCACGACTGTATATGATGAGACGATTCAGCTGATTGATTCCATTATGGTATCGGGCGGCAGAATCGGCACTCAGGTAGATCTGAAACCGGAGGATTTGGTCCGGGTTACCGAAGGAATCATTGCAGGAATTACCAGAAACTAAGCATAAGAGGCAGAAGTGTGTGATCACTTTTGCCTTTTTGATAGCCGAAAACCGGTTAATCAATCGAAAATGAGTCTCATTATCCAGAATGCGAATGTATTCGCTTACATAGCGTACCCTGAAAGTAAACTAGTAAACGCTTACAATCGTATTGCTTTCATGCGTTTTCAGGCTTAACTAAAGCATAATTTAATCGGTCAGAATATCAAAGAAAATCGAAGATGGACAGAAGAATTTTCTCTGTTTTTATCTTTTTGTAACCCCTATCATTCAAGTATCGAAAGTGAGCAAAGCGATTTGCCTCACATTCACAGGAGGAAAGGAATCCAATGAAAAAGGTATTCAGTCTCATTGCAACAGCTGCTTTGACAGCTTCCATGCTGGTCGGATGCAGCTCCGGTTCAACCGCAACTGCAACAGCAGCAACATCCACCGCCGCAGCAGCAGCATCTACTGCAGCAACCACAGCCACCAATTCAGATCTGGCTGACAAGAAAGTCGGCGTCTGCATCTATCAGTTCTCCGACAACTTCATGACTCTGTTCAGAAACGAACTCAAGAGCTATCTGGTATCCCAGGGCTTCACCGAGAGCAACATCGAAATCGTCGATGGCGCTAACGACCAGGCTACTCAGACAAACCAGATCCAGAACTTCATTACTGAAGGCGTTGATGTCATGATCGTCAACCCGGTTAACTCTTCTTCCGCAGCCACCATTACCGATATGGTTACTGAAGCAGGCATCCCGCTGGTTTACATCAACCGTGAACCGGATGCTGATGAAGAATCCCGTTGGAAGACAGACAACATGTCAGTTTGCTATGTAGGCGCTGATGCTAAACAGTCTGGTACATTCCAGGGCGAAATCATCGCTGACCTCGGCCTCGATGCAATCGACATGAACAAGAACGGCAAGATCGACTATGTCATGATCGAAGGCGACCCTGAGAACATCGATGCTCAGTATCGTACAGAATATTCCGTCAAGGCTCTTACAGATGCAGGATTCGAAGTTAACTGCCTGGATGATCAGGTTGGTAACTGGCAGCAGGAACAGGCAGCTACTCTCGTAGCTAACTCCCTGACTCAGTATGGCAACGACGTTGAAGTAGTATTCTGCAACAACGATGCAATGGCTCTTGGTGCTCTGCAGTCCATCACTTCTGCTGGACGTACAGTAGGCAAGGACATCTATCTGGTTGGCGTCGACGCTCTGTCCGATGCTCTGGAAGATGTTATCGCCGGCACAATGACCGGAACAGTATTCAATGACCACATCGCACAGTCCCACAGCGCAGCTGATGCAGCTATCAACTTCGTTGAAGGCAAGACCAATGATTATTACATTGGATGCGACTACGTCAAGGTTACAAAGGACAACGCTCAGTCCGTTCTTGATTCCGTTAAGTAATCAGGAAAAAGAGACGTTAGGGTAATGACGGTGCGGGTGCATACATCTATGCGCCTGCACCGTTTTCAACAATACGGGAGGATATCCAATGGCAGAATACAAGCTTGAACTGAAAGGCGTCTGCAAATCATTCCCTGGTGTTAAAGCACTGGACCATGTTCAGCTGGCAGTAAGACCAGGCACCGTGCACGCTCTCATGGGTGAGAACGGAGCCGGAAAATCAACACTGATGAAGTGCCTGTTCGGTATCTACAAGATGGATGAAGGACAGATCTTCATAGACGGCAAAGAAATGAATATCAAAGACCCGGACGATGCCATGAAAAAAGGAATCGCCATGGTGCACCAGGAACTGCAGCCGGTACCGGCCAGAAGTATTGCCGAGAATATGTATCTCGGACGCTTCCCGGTCAAAAAGTACGGACCTCTGCAGGTGATCGATCACAAAACAATGTATGCAGAATCAGAGAAGTGGATGAAGGAACTGGGACTGACCTTTGATCCAAAGGCGCTGCTTGGAACACTGTCCGTCGGACAGATGCAGACCATTGAAATTGCCAAGGCAGTTTCACATAATGCCAAAGTCATCATCTTCGATGAACCGACATCTTCTCTTTCCGATAATGAAGTTGAATTCCTGTTCAAGATTATGAATCAGCTCCGCGACAAGGGCGTATCCATGATCTACATCTCCCATAAGATGGATGAGATCAAGCGGATTGCCGATGATGTCACCATCATGCGTGATGGCACTTACATCGGAACCTGGAAAGCCGATGAGCTGACAACGGATGAAATCATCGCGAAGATGGTCGGCCGTGAACTTACCAATATCTATCCGGAACATCATCACGAGATCGGCGATATCATCATGGAATGCAATGATATCTGTTCCATCCATGAGCGTTCATTCCAGCATGTGTCATTTACACTCCGCAAGGGCGAGATCCTCGGCTTCGGCGGACTGGTTGGTGCCCAGCGTACCGAACTGATGGAAGGAATTTTCGGAATCCGCAACCTGTCAGCCGGAACGATCAAGATCCATGGTCAGGTGGTAACCAACAAGAAACCAGCGGATGCCATGAATCATGGTATCGGAATGATCACTGAGGACCGGCGTGGAAATGGTATCTTCGGATGCCTGTCCATCAAGGACAATGTCGGTATCAGTGTTTATAACAAGTATCTGAAGTATGGATTTGTCCTCGATCATGCAAGGATCAACAAGGTTGTGGAAGACAGCATTCATCAGCTGAGTATCAAGACTCCGAGCATGAATGAACACATCTCCAACCTGTCAGGCGGCAACCAGCAGAAAGTCATCGTATCCAGATGGCTGGCCAATGATCCGGATATCCTGATCATGGATGAGCCGACCAGAGGTATCGACGTCGGCGCAAAACATGAAATCTATGAAATCATGGAAAGTCTCGCAGCTCAGGGAAAGGCAATCATCATGATCTCGTCTGAAATGGCAGAATTGCTTGGCATGTCAGATCGTATCTATGTCATGTGTGACGGCAAACTGAGAGGAGAAATTACGGAACCGAAAGACATGACGCAGGAGAAAGTCCTGAGTTACGCCACGATGTTCTAAGGGAGAATATGGAAAATGGTAAAAACTAAAAACCAGAAGATCAAGGACTTTCTGATCAATAACGGCGTCATCATCGTCATGTTCATCCTGGTTATCTATACAGGCATGACATCTTCAAACTTCATCTCAACCAGCAACCTGATGAATATTCTCACCAACATGAGCTATCGTCTGGTTATCGCATTGGGTATTGCCGGTGCAGTTATCACTGCCGGATGCGACCTGTCTGCAGGACGTATGATCGGCTTCTCTGCCTGCATCGCCGGAACCCTGCTACAGAAGATTGACTACTCAGGCAAGTTCTTCCCGGGCATGCAGCCGCTGAATCCGCTGCTGGTCATGCTCATCGTCATGCTGATCGCCGCATGCTTCGGCGCAGTAACCGGTGTATTCATTGCCTATCTGAGTGTTCCTCCGTTCATTGCCACACTGGCTATGATGGAAATCGTTTATGGTCTTGCACTGATCTATACAGGAGCTACGCCGCTCGGAGGTTATACGACCGCGTACACCAGCTTCTCGTCAGGGAAGTTCCTCGGACTTTCCTACCTGATCTGGATTGCCATCATCGTTGCGGCAATCACCTGGTTCATCTTCAACATGACACGTCATGGCAAGTACATGTATGCAATCGGCGGCAACCCGCAGGCTGCAGCAGTCGCCGGTGTTCCAGTTGCCAAGACCCTTGTCATCATCTATGCAAAAGCAGCTGCCATGTATGGTCTGGCGGGATTCATGTTGGGCGCGAGAGCCGGAGGCGCATCAGTCAATACCGGATTGAGTTATGAAATGGAAGCTATCGCAGCCTGCACCATCGGCGGTGTCTCTGTTACCGGCGGCCGAGGCAAGGTATCTTCCGCTATCATCGGTGTTGCCGTATTCGAGCTTCTGAAAGCTGCCCTGCAGTATCTGGGTGTTGATGCGAATGCACAGTACATTGCAATCGGTATTGTTATCTTCGTTGCAATTTCCCTCGATATCCGCAAGTACGTACAGAAGAAATAGTTACTGCATCCAGGAATTACATCAAGCGGCAGATCATGGCGGTCTGCCGCTTTGCTGTACCTGTATCAGTTCACACACAACCTGGTTAAATATTGTAAAATAATGAAGCAGGCTTTCCCAGAAAGACAAGGAGTATTTTCAAATGACATTCAGCCAATTTATAGAACAGTCAGGCATCTCGCTGCTGATGGCAGCCGCATGTTTCTACTTTGCCTGGAAACTGCTGGCAAAACATGATCTTGCGGCAATCCGGAACAAGGATAAACCAAAGCCGAAACACGAACGTGAATATACGCAGGCAGCCGGCAGGGGTGTATTGTTTTTCGGTCTTGCTGTACTGGCCAATGCATTCATTGTCCTGTTTGATGTATATGTCGGATTCATTGAAATCATCATTGCTGTTGTGCTGACCATCATTTACTGGAAGAAGATATCTGATCTCTATGAATAATTACCGGGTCATGATCGTTGATGATGAAGAAGAAGTTGCCCAGGCGATTGTCCGCAAGATTGACTGGAACAGCCTCGGTTTTGCTGTACCGCAGTATGCGCGCAACGGTCTTGACGCATTGAGTGAGGCAGAAGAACTGCAACCGGATGTTGTCATGACGGATATCAAGATGCCGTACATGGATGGCCTGGAACTGAGCAGACGTCTGAAAGAACAGTATCCAAATGTCCGCATCATCATCTTCTCGGGTTTTGATGAATTTGAATATGCCAAGGAAGCAATCCGCCTGCAGGCAGAGGAATACATCCTGAAGCCGGTCAGTGCGGAAGAACTGACCAAGGTATTTATCCGGATCCGTTCTTCGCTGGATTCAGAACTGGATGCCAAACAGAACGTGCAGAAACTGCAGACCTACTACATGGAGAGTCTGCCGATGCTGCAGGAAAACTTCCTGGCATCCCTGATTGAAGGCAAAGTCCCGGAACGGGATATTGTACGCTTCATCAAAGATTATCAGCTGGACCTGCATGGCCCTTATTACTGTGTGACTGTGCTGCATACCTCTACGCATCACATGCCGGAAGGTGTTTCGCCGGCACTGCTGACAGTGTCGGTATACCGGCTTGGTCAGGAACGTTTCAATGCAAAGTGGAATGCGAGGTTCTTCTCGTATCTTGGCAACACAGTTGTCCTTGCACAGCTGGAACAGACAGATCAGATCAAATCATTTCCTGCCATATTTGCACGTGGTTG
>JAKVJO010000041.1 GCA_022486935.1 Solobacterium sp.
CAGGTCTGCCTGCTTGAGCGCATCTTCTTCATGATCCAGCAGCACCAGTTTCACATCATATTCATTGGCTGCAGTCTGTGTCAGATCATAGTCCGCGAGTGAATCGATCTCACACATCGCATCATCTGTCATGGCAGTCGTGATTAGTCTTCCTTCTGTTGTAAATGTGGCGTTGGAAGCCCTGCCTTCAATCCGCAGTGCAACAATTCCAGAGCCGGTATGATTCTTTTCAATTTTGACCAGATCACCAACATCAAATCTGATGATATACGCCCAGGGATTATGGAACGTGGATACTGCCAGTCTTGCAAGATCCGGACCGCCGTATTCTTCTTTCAATGGCAGTGCATCAATCCTGCAGTATTCAGTATTCTGCAGATAAATCCCATGTTCATCGGTATCCATCACAAAGCCTGTTTCCGTTGATCCATAGGAACTGACCAGCGGGGAATCAAATACCTTGCGGATAACCTTCAATGAAACGTTGGAAGGCAGTTCATAGGTGAAGGTAATGACATCCGGACTGTATACATGAATGCCATGGCGGATCCAATAGCGGCAGGCTCTTGCCAGTAGGGAAGGATTGGCTTCCAGCACGGTTGGCCTGTAAGTATTCAGTTCCTCTGCCATGCGCTCGAGATGAAACGCTTTCCAGCACATGATATTGGCCTTCTCATTGAGGTACAGCAGATTGCCCATGATCCTGTGATCCATCGGCAGATCTTCTTCACAGCTGATCCCGACATTCAATGAACTTGCCAGCGTTGCCTGACGGGGCAGATAGGACAGCTTGGCAAGATTGGAATTCAGCTTCCACGAAGCCATCTCAGATGCGTGCCACCAGTCCTGGTTCCAGAGATTGATGACCTTGTCACCGGTTGTTCCGGAAGTGAAGGTATATTCAATCTGATTGTCTTTCAGTCCCTGTTCAACATCTGTTCCATAAGGTACCAGTCCATCCGGAAAGGATGCACGCATGTCACTCTTGGTCAGCACCGGCAGCGCAGCATAGCGTTCATCAGCCGGACACGCTGAACCTGGATCATACTGGCTCCAGTGTTCTTTGTAGAATGGCACTTCGGCCATTGCCTGATTCAAGAGATCCTGACTGTTTCTTTCATATCGATCATCTGCCATGTGATGATTCTCCGGTTTCTATGTCCGATGAGGTTCTGGATAGCGGTAGATCTTTCCAGCATAATTTTCCAGCACATATTCATGCTCATCATGTGAGACAACATAATCATAGCAGATCGGCACCTTGCCGCCCCCGCCCGGTGCATCAATCACAAACTTCGGTACGGCAAAACCGGAAATAAAGCCCTGCAGATCATGGACAATCTTCACACCGGTTTCCACATCGGTACGGAAGCGTGAAATTCCCCTTGATAGATCGCACTGGTACAGATAATAAGGACGCACCCGGTTATGCACCAGTTTCAGCATCAGTTCTTTCATTGTTTCGGAATTGTCATTGATGCCCTTCAAAAGCACCGTCTGGTTGCCCAGGGGAATACCGGCATCAGCAATTGCCTGGCAGGCACGCTCGGCATCCTCAGTGATTTCGTTGGGATGATTGAAGTGGGTGTTGATCCAGATCGGATGATACTTCTTCAGCATGTTCAGCAGTTCATCGTCAATGCGCATCGGCATGACGACCGGAACTCTTGTGCCGATCCGGATGATGTCCACATGTTTGACTGCCCGCAGCTTCTGAATGATTGTTTCCAGCCGTGCCGTTGAAAGCGTCAGCGGATCGCCGCCGGATATCAGTACATCCCTGATCTCTTCATGATCACGGATATAGCCCACTGCGACATCCAGTTCTTCATCTGTAATTGCCCGATCTTCTTCACCGACTTCTCTTCTTCTGGTGCAGTGGCGGCAGTACTCGGAACACTCCATTGTCACAAGAAACAGTACACGGTCAGGATAGCGGTGCACAATGTGCGGCACCGGACTGTCACCGTCTTCATTCAACGGATCCAGCAGATCATTGGCACAGGGCACGGTCTCCTGCAAGGAAGGAATACACTGCATCCGCACCGGATCATGCGGATCATCCGGATTGATCAATGAAAGATAGTATGGCGTTACAGCCATACGGAACAGTTTCAGTACATGATTGATATCTGATTCTTCCTGGCTGCTTAACGGCAGCCACTTTGCCAGTGTATCGGCATCCATGATGCGGTGGGCAATCTGCCAGTGCCAGTCATTCCATTGCGGATACTGCTGCTTGAATGATTCTGTACGGGTCATTTCTGCATCCCGAACAGTCTTCTGCAGGCTGTCTCATAGATCGTCCAGACCAGATCGTCATAGCTGATCCCGTCTGCCTCGGCAATCATCGGCAGATCGCTGTATCCCGGTGCCAGTCCCGGCAGCGGGTTGATCTCCAGAAAGCACGGATGTCCTTCGGCATCCATGCGGAAGTCCGCTCTTGCGACATCCCGGCAGCCAAGTGCTTCAAATACCATTTCAGCAGCCGCCTTCATTTCCGCTGACTCTTCTGCAGTCAGTTTTGCCGGACACTCATAGGTCACATGTTTCTGATAGTTGCACTTCACATCATAGGAATAGACTTTATAGTTCCGCTGGGTGTTGCCGTTGAAGACAATCTCCATCGGATCCAGCACGCGCAGTTCTCTGCCATTGCCCAGCATGCCGACGGTAAACTCCCGGCCCGGAAGATAGGACTCCACCAGCATCTCACTGCTGTATATCGTGAAGTTGCGCTCCAGCAGCTGCTCCAGTTCCGCTTCATTTTCTGCGATGCAGTTTTCCGAGATTCCCTTGCCTGAACCCTCACAGTTCGGTTTGACAATGACCGGGAAATCAATGGAAAGCAGTTTGCCGTGATCCTGCGGGCGTACCAGTACATGCGGTGCAGTACGCACCCCATAGGCGGATACTAGCATCTTGCACATCGTCTTATCCAGTGAGATACCCATCGCAGTCGGATCACTGCCGGTATAGGGAATGCCCAGCAGTTCAAGCATTGCCGGAACCTGTGCTTCCCGGCTGCGGCCGTTCTTTCCTTCGGCAATATTGAAAGCGAAGTTGATGCCGGAGTCCTTGATTGCCTTTTCAAGATGCTCATCCGCTTCAATAATGACCGCTTCCGCACCGTGTTTCAGCAGTGCACCGCGGATTGCCAGCACTGTTTTGGGATCATCAAATTCTGCTTCGTCATCCAAAGCAGCTCCTGTTTCTTCATTGTGGTGTTTTAAATTGCAGATAATGCCTGGTTTTAATTGTTCTTCAATGCTGCACAAAGGTACTTCTGATTCAGCGTCCATAACGCAGTCAAGTCTCCCGGACAGTTTGTTTGCACTGTCACCTGTATGGCAGAAGGAACAGCAGTTCAGCCAACTGCACTTTCATGTCGTCTCTAAGTTTAGCGCAATTGTATGATGAATCAACTACGAATTCATGATTTTTCCTGTCTGTCTGAATGATACAGAAAGACTGAATTGATCATCATTTTTTCAGTTTCTGCCATTTCAATTTGAACATCGGTGAACGATAATACAGACACAGCCGTATACGGCCAATTATGGTTTTTTGTGTGAAGTGTTTATTTTGTTAGCACTCGCCGTGTTAGTGTGCTAAACTGTTCCCGTTACACAAATACTGTATTACATCAGGAAAGGTACAGGTGTTCTTTATGAATAAAGTAGATAAGCCAAAAAAGCCAATGATCTTCTACTACGCCATCGTACTGCTGGTGCTGGCATTGCTGAATCTGTTTGCAATTCCAAACTATGAGCAGTCCCAGGTCAAGACCGTTGATTACAGCGAGTTCATGACCATGACGGAAAACAAGGAGATCAAGGAAGTACAGGTGGAATCCAGCAAGATCCTGTTTACAACCACCGCCGATGACGGCGAACAGGTATACGAAACAGTCGCCATGGATGACCCGAATCTGACCCAGCGTCTGTATGATTCCGGTGCCACCTTCTCAGCGACGGTCCAGGAGACAAGTTCTTCCTGGCTGAGTATCCTGCTGACATGGATCATTCCGATCTTCGCCTTTGTCCTGCTGGGCCAGCTGCTGACCAGAAAGATGATGAATGGATCCAACGGCGGCAACTCCATGATGTTCAACATGGGCAAGTCGAACGCGCGGGTATACATCAAATCAACGACCGGCATCAAGTTTGCCGATGTCGCAGGTGAAGATGAAGCCAAGGAATCACTGCAGGAAATCGTCAAGTACCTGCATGACCCGAGCAGCTATACTGCCATCGGTGCCAGCATGCCGAAAGGCATCCTGCTGGTAGGCCCTCCGGGAACCGGCAAGACAATGCTTGCCAAGGCAGTTGCCGGTGAGTCCAATGTACCGTTCTTCTCCATGAGCGGTTCTGAGTTTGTCGAAATGTTTGTCGGCATGGGTGCTTCCAAAGTACGTGACCTGTTCAAACAGGCAAAGGAAAAGGCACCGTGTATCGTATTCATTGATGAGATCGATGCAATTGGCGGCAAGCGTGTCTCCGGCAATATCGGCGGCAATGATGAGCGTGAACAGACGCTGAATCAGCTGCTCACTGAAATGGATGGCTTTGAGAATAACAACGGCGTTGTCATTCTGGCCGCAACCAACCGGCCTGAATCACTGGACCCTGCACTGCTCCGTCCGGGAAGATTCGACCGCCGTATCCCTGTTGAACTGCCTGACCTCAAGGGCCGTGAGGAAATCCTCCAGGTTCATGCCAAGAAGGTCAAGATGGCCGCAGGTGTTGACTACAACTACATTGCAAGAATGGCATCCGGCGCATCCGGTGCTGAACTTGCCAACATTATCAACGAAGGTGCTTTGAGAGCTGTACGTGACGGCCGTAAGGAAGTCACCCAGAACGATCTGGAAGAAAGCATTGAAGTCGTCTTCGCCGGCTACCAGAAGAAGAATGCAATCCTGACTGATCATGAGAAACTGATTGTTTCGTATCATGAAGTCGGCCACGCACTGGTCGCTGCCCTGCAGTCGCAGAGTGCCCCGGTACAGAAGATCACGATTATTCCGAGAACTTCCGGTGCCCTGGGCTATACGATGCAGGTTGATGAAGGCAACCATTACCTCTATACCAAAGTTGAACTGGAGAACCGGATCGCCACCATGACCGGCGGCAGATCCGCAGAAGAGATTGTCTTCAATGAAGTCTCCACCGGTGCTTCCAATGATATTGAACAGGCTACCAAGATGGCCCGGGCAATGATTACCCGCTATGGCATGAGCGATGACTTCGACATGGTCGCCATGGAAACCGTACAGAACCAGTACCTCGGCGGTGATACTTCGCTGAGCTGCTCTGATGATACCTCTGCAGAGATTGACCGCAAGGTTGTTGCCCTCGTCAAGAAGGAACACGAAAAGGCCAAAGAACTGCTGACCACTCATCGTGCAGAGCTCGACAAGATCGCCCACTTCCTGTATGACAAGGAAACGATTACCGGCGAGGAGTTCATGAAGATATTGAATGATGATAAAGTCTTCGGTGACACACCGGTTTCTGATGAAAAGCCGCAGGCCGGCGGAGCTTCCTCCTCTGTTCCTGCACTGAATACACAGGCTGCAGATCACAAAGAATCTGAAGATCATCAGGCATAAACCAGCAAAGGCAGAACGGTATCAATATGAGATACCCTCTGCCTTTTATCATGCCGGCATCTGCCATATGAAAACCCGATCGCAATGACCGGGTCTTACTCTGGTTATTTGACTGTAAACAGCAGCGTGGACTCGCCATCCACAACTGCACCGTTTGCCGCATAGACCTGACGTTCTGTTTCAGAATCACCAGTCTCGGTAATCCGGTCGCACGGGATGTCTGTCTCTGTTGTACCATCCCAGGTCTTTGCCGTGCAGGTGCCGTCTGACATCAGCTGGATGTCAACCACATGCACTGTGCCGTTATCATTGACGATGGTCCGCAGGTAAGTTGCGATCTCCTGCTTCACATATCTTGAGAAGCTGTTGTATACCGCAAGATTGTAAGCTGTGCCGTCTTCGATATACAGCCAGCCGTTATCCTTGGCATCTTCTTTGGAGATACTGAGATCAACCTCTTTGATGTCACCGTACTTCCAGGCAATCTCATCATCGCTGGTCCAGCCGGCGCATGCATTGCCGGACTCGTAGTCATAGCTGAACTGATTCAGCAGGCCCGCTTTGGTCTCAATGCCGGTGAAGCTGACATCATTGGATTCGTCATAGTAGTACGTCTTGCCATAGCAGGTCGTCTGTGAATACGACGCCAGGGCATTGGCACCATCCTTGCTCAAGGCATAGGCACTGCGCAGACTGGTAAAGGTAATCTGACTGCCATCGTCACTGGCAAAGGAGGATCCAAACGGAACCCGCCAGCTGCGGCCGGAACTGTCTGTGGTATCTACCGTGATAAACGGTATGAAATAGCACACCAGCACTGCCGCCAGTACAATCAATACAATTTTGATCGGTTTCTTTTTCATCTTTTTTTATTTGTTCTCGTTACGTGCTTCAATATCCATAATCTCATCGACTCTGCGCTGATGGCGTCCGCCTTCAAACGCTGTGCCGACAAATTCATCAATCATCATCTTGGCCATTTCAATACCGATGACCCGTGCACCGAAACACAGTACATTGCAGTTGTTGTGCAGCCTGGAATACTTTGCCGTATATGGTTCAGAACAGATCGCTGCCCGGATACCGCGGACTTTATTGCAGGCAAGTCCAATCCCGAGACCGGTTCCGCAGATGGCAATGCCAAGATCTGCTTCGCCTGCCGCAACAGCGTTGGCTACCTTTTCACCATAGATCGGATAGTCAACACGTTCCGTTGTATCTGTACCGAAGTCGATCACTTCAATCCCTTTTGATTTCAGGTAC
This sequence comes from Solobacterium sp., assembly GCA_022486935.1. Lineage (GTDB taxonomy): Bacteria > Bacillota_I > Bacilli_A > Erysipelotrichales > Erysipelotrichaceae > Bulleidia. The sequence continues at coordinate 6,878 of JAKVJO010000041.1, forward strand.
TCTGTGACCTCGTTCTTCATTTCCACTGCGGTATGGTCGTTTCCAATTGCAATTTTCATATATGCTTATTTTCTCCTGCCTCGCAGATTATTTTACCACAGTTGCGTCTTCGGCAGTCTTACGGCGGTGATGAAGGATAAACATGATCAGGCCGGCCGCGAACACAAAGATGGCAATAAACTGGGAAGTTGACAGGATACCGATAAATCCACGCTCAATATCACCGCGGAAGAACTCAATGCCGAATCTGCCGGCACTGTACAGCATGAGGTAGAGTGCTGCAGTATCGTCATGGTACTTCTTGCCGTTATACGCTTTGTACAGTATCACAAAGATCAGAAAGTCGCCCAGGGAAGAAATCAACTGAGTTGGAACCAGCGGAGTCAGTGCCGGTGCCAGGGAGCCTTCCGGAAAGACGACGCCCCATGCCCCGTGTGTCTCCACACCATAGCAGCAGCCGGCAAAGAAGCAGCCGACACGTCCGAAGGACTGTGCCAGTGCAACTTCCGGTATCAGAAGATTGAAGTAATCCATGAACTTGACCTTCTTGATATGGCAGTAGACAAATGCACCGAGGATACCGCCGAGAATACCGCCGTATACAACCCAGCCGCCGGAGCCAAGCACACCCCAGGGATCACTCAGGAACTCCTGGAAATTGATAATGACATAAGTCAGTTTGGAAAAGAGATAGCCGACAATGAGACACACAAATACGAGTGAGTCTGCAATATCCACACTGAGTCCGTGTTTCTTTGCCTGCTTGTCTGCCACCCAGAATGCCACCAGAATACCAATGGCAATCATGACGCCGTAGCCATGCACTGTAAACGGACCGATTGAGAACCAGTTGTTCCACATAGAGAATTTCCTCCGTCAGATCATTCTAATTGAATTGAATCCTGCTGTCATCACTTCTGCAGTTTCTCAAAATCAATGAGCCCTGCCAAAGCAGAGCTCATCATCTTTGATTGTTTTTACTTCAGGCGTTCTGGTCCGGGGACTTCGGAGCATCATCCTTCTGCTCAGCAGCTTCCGGCTTGATCTCCACATCCGGTTCTGCAGCAGGTGCAGGTGCCGGCTGATTCTTGAAGTCGTCCTCGATGGATTCGCCCCTGACTACTTTCTGAATCTGTTCAGCAGTCAGTGTTTCATATTCCATCAGGGCAGATGCGATCCGTTCCAGTTCCGTCTTGTGCTCACCGATAATACTCTTGGCCTTATCGTGGCATGTATTGACGATCTTGCGGACTTCCTGGTCAATCTCGAAGGCAACCTGACCGGAGACGTTGTTCGGGCTGTTGTAATCACGGCCCAGGAATACGTTCTCACTGCCGGAGTTGTACTTGATCGGGCCAAGGTCGCTCATACCATACAGGGTGACCATGTCACGGGCAATTTCAGTTGCCCGCTGAATATCATTCACAGCACCGGTTGTAACATCATCGAAGAAGGTTTCTTCTGCAGTGCGGCCGCCCATATAGGAAGTGATGGTCGCCAGCAGGTCGTTCTTCGTGTTCATCATCTTTTCTTCCTTCGGGGTCATCAGGTTATAGCCGCCTGCCTGGCCTCTCGGAATGATGGTTACTTTCTGTACAACAGATGCGTTATCCAGGAACAGACCGATAATGGCATGTCCTGACTCATGATAGGCAACCAGTTTCTTGGTCTTGTCGTCATAAGTGCGGCTGGTCTTGGCCGGGCCCATCATGACACGGTCAATTGCCTCATCAATCTGCGGCATGGCAATCTCATTGCGGTTTTCACGGACAGTGAGGATTGCGGCCTCATTCAATACGTTTTCAAGATCTGCACCGGAGAATCCAGGCGTACGCTTGGCCAGTGCATCCATGTCAATGTCCTTGGCAATATGCTTGTTGCGGGCATGGACTTCCAGAATTGCCTTTCTGCCTTTGCGGTCAGGAAGGGAAACGGTAATGTGACGGTCGAAACGTCCTGCACGCAGCAGTGCAGGGTCGAGTACATCCGGACGGTTGGTCGCTGCGACCACTACCACACCGGTGTTGTCTTCCATACCATCCATCTCAACCAGCAGCTGGTTCAATGTCTGTTCACGTTCATCATGGCCGCCGCCGAATCCGGCACCGCGCTGTCTGCCGACTGCATCGATTTCATCAATGAAGATGATGCATGGTGCGGTCTGCTGTGCTTTCTTGAACATGTCACGCACACGGCTGGCACCGACACCGACAAACATTTCTACGAAGTCTGAACCGGAAATGCTGTAGAACGGCACATTGGCTTCCCCTGCAACTGCCTTGGCAAGCAGGGTTTTGCCGGTTCCCGGAGGACCTACGAGCAGGATGCCCTTTGGAATTCTTGCGCCCATGCGCTGGAATTTCTTCGGATACTTCAGATAGTCGATGATCTCGGCCATCTCCTGTTTTTCTTCATCGCAGCCGGCCACATCCACAAAGTGGATCTTGGACTTGGTCTGCAGCTGTGCTCTGGACTTGCCGAACTCAAATGCCTTGGCATTGGCACCGCCGGCACCGTTCATCTTGTTCATCATCCAGACGCCGAGAATCACAATCAGGATGATCGGCAGGAAGGTATACATCGCATCCATGAAACCACTGGACGCATTCGCATCCACGATACTGATCTTGGCATCGCCAAGATCGCTGATCACTGTCTTGATCTCATCGCTGGTAGCCGGAACAGTGGCACTGAAGGTCTGGTTCTTGCCGGCATCGGTATAGGTGCCTTTGACCGTGATGACATTGGAACCGATGGAAAGCACTGCTTCATCGACCGTTTCATCTTTCAGCGTAGACTGCAGTTCCGAATAGCTCAGGGTCTTGGTGGAACTCCCGGTGTTCAGGTTGAACAGGGAGAATACCGCGATCAGAACGATCAGATAGGGCAGGTAATTCAGCCATTTGTTTTTGTTATTCTGCTGCATCGATTACACTCCTTATACTTATTGATAACATTCGTCTTTCAGCACGCCTACATAAGGCAGACATCTGAAGTGCTGATTGAAGTCCATTCCGAATCCGACCACAAACTCGTTTTCAACTTCGAAGCCAACATACTCCGGCTTTACATCTACCACGCGTCTGGACGGTTTGTCGAGCAGAGTGACCACCTTGACGGAAGCCGCTCCCTTGTGGAGCATCAGTTCATTGACTGACTGAATCGTCTTGCCGGTATCGACGATGTCTTCTACCAGCAGGATGTCGAGATCCTTGACGGAGGTATCCAGATCCTTGATGATCTTGATATCGCCGATTGACTCGGTCCCCTCGTATGAGGTTACATCCATGAAATCATACTGAATATCCAGGTGAATATGCTTGATCAGTTCTGCCAGAAACGGAACAGATCCCCTCAGAAGTGCAACGACCAGCGGTGCCCTTCCGGTTTTGGCATAGTCTTCGGTGATTTCTTTTCCAAGTGTTTCACAGCGCTCAGCGATCTGCTGTTCACTGAAGAGTACTTTTTTGATATCCTGTTCGATATTCTCCATGAAAAATGCTCCTTTTAGTCACTTGCATATTGTAACACATTGATATCCGGCATCATAGAGAAATGCCGCTGATCACAGCCGATTCCCGGCACCAGGATCACTTCCTGCGATGCATTTACAACGACTGGCCAGCACGGTCTCTGGTACAGAGGAATCTGCCGGTCCACAAAGAAGCGATGGATCGATTTAGAACCAAAGCGCATACTGATGCGGTCACCCGGATGCACATTGCGGATCGTCAGGGGAAAGTCCGCTTCCGAAAGTGTGACAGCCTGTACCCCGGGGCTTCCCGGACGGATGCTGAAACAGCGGGTATCTGCCTGCTGTCTGAGTGCTTCAAGGGTATTAAAGACCAGTTCATACGGCTCATAGGGGGTATGCAGGAAAAACATGCCCTGATCCTGTACCAGAGTCCGTCCATGCACATCCATCATAAAATCCCGTCTGCTCATGATGACATGATCCAACTCACCCAGTTGAGCCTGGCTGATGCCGGTCTGATCCCGTTTCTGAGGCTCCACAACCATTCGCAGCAGCACCAGCCTGTCCGCTTCATCCAGGCTGCGGTAGCGCTCCAGTGATACTTTTGAATCATGGATTTCTGTCTTCACCCTGCAGCGGCGTTCCTGAGCAATCGCATTGAGGGAGGCAATCTCCTTCAGCAAGAGATCCCGTTCAAAGCAGGTCATCGGCTCCACCATCTCATGGCGGATGCGGTTGCGGGTGATATCATCACTGGCATTGGTCGCATCAATATAGTATTTGATGTGCCGCTGATCACAGTATTCTTTCAGCTGCTGTTTGGTATAGCCAAGCAGCGGACGCTCAACCCGGACGCCATGGTACATGGTCTCTTTCTTCAGTCCATAGGTATCCGGAATGATGTGCCGCTCTTCCTGCATCAGGTAGGTTTCAATCACATCATCTTCCTGGTGGCCGATCAGAATGCCGGCATAGCCCTGCTGTTTGACCGTCTGTTCAAAGAAGTCATAGCGCCATTTCCGGGCTGCCGCTTCAAAGTTGCCCTGATATGCAAAGGGTTCGTTTCTGACATACAGTTTTAGCTGATGTTGGCTGCAGAACGCACGGAGATACGCTTCTTCTTCCTCTGCCTCCGGGCGATGATGATAGTTGACATGGGCAACGGCAACCGGGCGTCCGGATTCCAGGCACATGGAAAGCAGGGCCATGGAATCAGGCCCTGCCGACACTGCCGCAAGCCATGTCGCTGAATGACTGTTCACGGCTGTAATTTTAGCACGGAAGTGACATTTCCTCCGGTGGGATCACCATGTCCACCAGCCTCAACCGCAGATCATGAAACAGTTTGGAGTCTGTATCCAGATGGGCTTTGACATCAATGACCCGGGACGTATTCACAAACTTCATGTCATTCAGAAACATGACAGAATCACGGTTCATTGCCCCGATCCGGCCAAGCCGCATCAGGTGTGTGCGTCCGTGCGGGTTATCCACCGGATCATAAGCTGAGGCATACTGCACCGGATTGGAGGTCATCGGGACCACCAGTGCCTTGCAGGAGTGCATCGAGACAATCAGCCCGAAGTGCTGATAGCCGATCTCATAGCGGTAAGCCTGTCCAAAGTCCATATAGCAGATATCTCCCGGCATCACGCTCACATTCAGCTGCTCACTAGACATGCTGGAAGAGCGAAGCACCCAATTGATCTCCGAGATCAGATTATGGCGGGAGTTCTCTCCGGCGAGTTTCTCATATACCTCCTTACGGCACTTCAGGTAATTCTGCCAGACGTCAAAGCTGTGCTGCCTGTCCTGGTCCAGGCGGGGGCAGGAATCGAGTAATTCCTGCACATTCGTATAATCCATTTCAGAAAAGCTCCTTTCTGCCTTTCTTATACGCAGACCGCCCCACAGTTCCCCGAAAAAAGTTTGAAAAAATCAAAAAAAATACCGGAACTTCTGTTTTCAGGCAGAAATCCCGGTCATTCAGTGGGTTTGTTTCAGACTCAGTCGTCTGATTTACCCTTCTTCAGTACGACGACAATCGCAATTGCCGCAGCGATCACGACACCGGCAATGATAAACAGGTAGAGGTTGGAGCTGCTCTTACCGGTATCTTTGGACGGTGATGCAGTGGAGGTACTGCTGGAAGAAGCTGCGGTAGATGCAGGTGCAGCTGTCGGATTGCCGGAAGGTGTCACTGTGCTCTTCACAGTGACCGCAGTCAGTGCGGAGCTGCTGTTGGATGCTTTATAGTCATTCATCTTCACATAGCGGGAGATGATGCTGTACTGCGTGCCTGCCGACAGGTTCTTGAATACGGTGCTGTCCTGCCAGGTGCGGCCGCCGTCAATGGAATAGACTGCTGCAGCGTTGGTGGTCTTGTTGGCACTGATTTCTTTGACGGCAATGCTGTTTTCCGTCACGGAGTCGAGTACCGGAGTCGATGGTGCACTCTGCTCTGCCCGGGTGACCACAAAGGTAATCGTTGCAGTACAGGTTGCGCCGTTGTCATAAGTCAGCACCAGTGTGCCGGTATGCGTTCCCGGTTCCAGTCCGCTCTTTGGTGCAATTGCCCAGTTATCCAGTTCATAACCGGCCGGTACTCCGGCATTCTTCAATCCGTCGAGATCAAAGTCATTGGAGCCGACAATCTTGAAATCTGTAATCGTCGCATCGGCATTGCCGGAGTTCTTGATCTTGAAGGTCTGTTTGGCATACGGTGCATAGCCGTATTCTGCATTGGCAAACGTAATATTGTCTACGCTCAGGATTCTGGTTGCGCCGGACTGATCCGCAATGGCACAGTCAGACGCCGCACTGCGGAATGATCCGCCGGTCGCCTTGATACGGACCTGATAATTGCCGGCCGCAAGTCCGCTCACCGTATTGCCGGTGCAGGAAGTCCAGGTACCGGAACCGCTGTTGCGTACTTCCATGGCAGTGGACACATTCTGGATCGTGCCGTCTTTTTTGCCTGCATAGGATTCGTTGGTTGTCTTGACGGAAGGTCTGGCAGGACGGGCCGCAATGGATACTGTCTGTACTTCGCTGACATACTGCGTATCGCCTGATGGATTGCGGAAGAGTACGTTCACTGCAGCGCTGCCATTCCAGCCAAGGGAACTGACAGGCATGCCGGAGATGCAGTCATGATAGGAAAGCCCGCCATCCAGGCTGTACTGGGTTGGCAGGGAAACATTCAACGTCTCTGCATCATAGTTGATGGTAACCGTCGGTGTGGCAGCCCGCTTCGGTGCGGTAATGACTTCCATATTGGATCTGAACGCTGTATCAGTCGCATTGATCACTGCATACAGTGTCTGTTCCGGAGCCAGCGGCACCAGTTCGCCGCCCGGCATACTGAGATCATTTGGATCTGTGCCGCAGGAATAACCCTCCGGAATTTCCACAGATTCTGTGGTGTTGTTGACGGAAAGTGATGGAGCAGCCGGCCGTGATGGAATCACAAGTGACTGGGCATCGCTGGTATTATGAGTGTCATCTTCTTTGTAACGGAAATAGACCGTTGCAGTAAAGGAGCCGTCCCACTTGAAGTCAGAAAGATTCATGTTGGCACTGCAGTCCTGCCATACCATGCCGGCACCGATGGAGTATTCCATGGATGGATCACAGTTCACGGTTTCTGCCTGGTAATTGATACTGACTTCCGGCGCATTGCGATCCTGTTTCGGCGTGTTTGAAGGAGCCGGCGCAAAACTTGCAGGGGCCGCCGGTGTGGATGGTGCGGTGGAAGCCGGTGCGGTGGAAGATGGTACTGTCGGTGTCGTGGCTGCAGCCGTTGTCGAAGCTGGCGTTGTCGAAGCTGGCGTTGTCGAAGCTGGCGCCGCAGAAGGCTGGGCGGTTGAGGCAATCACTGCCGCAAACGACGGTCCCTTAATGGAGTTCGTTCCGTCATTGACCGTAAACTGGAATCCGACACTGACCGTCTGACCGGCCGGAATATTGGCCTGCACGGATGCGTCAGGTGTAATGGCAAAGTTGTACCACTGCCAGTCGTTCATGGTGTCATCAGTTGCACTGACTTTACTCAGCTGGATGGTTCCCAGACCGCTGACTGAGGCTGTTCCATTATCGTCAAAGGAAACAGAGCCGCTGTCAGAATCAACTCCGACAATGGAAGTGCCGCGGGCTGAGTTATCAATATCACGGTAGACCAGCATGCCGCTGAGGCCATCACTGTTCATCGTGGTGTACTGACTGGAAATTTCCGGTGTATCATCACTGCCGGAAATCAGGATATTCAGATCTGCAGTCGTCGAAGCACCGCGGCTGTCTGTTGCCGTAATGGTATAGGTCTGTGATACCGGTGCGGAAGAAGACAGTGACTGGGCTGCCGCATTGTCCAGATCAAATTCATAGCCGCCGTCACTGTTCAGCTGCAGTGTTCCATAGGTGCCGGTAGAGGAAGACTTGCCATTGACCGTAAAGGTCAGATTGCCGAACCCCTCATCATCGGAGAATACATTGTTCAGTGTACCGGACGCTGTGGTAACACCATCCTCACTGAGGCTCAGCTGTTCCGGGGTACCGACGGTATACGGTGCGTAGTTGATGCCCTGGATGGAGATGGTAATCGTACCGTCATCCTGGCCGTCAGCACTGACACTGACCGTATCACTCAGCGGTGTATCCTGCTGGGGCAGATGGATGATTGTTCCATCCGGATCAACATATGGGGTCCCGTTGGCATCCAGACTGCACTTTACTTTCTGCGGCAGTTTGGTGGGATCCAGGGTATAGGTATAATTACCGTCCGCATCGATGGCCATCGTGCCATAGCTGGTATTGACTGCCGTATCGGTAACACCTGCAGCAGTCACGCTGTAGCTGGACGCACCGGCCACTGCAGTCACTGTTCCGGATGCCGTCATGGTTGCCGTCATTCCACCGGAAGCCGGTTCCTGGATACTGCCTGCCGAGTCTTCTGCGTATACACTCATGGGCATGCCAAGTGATACCATCATCGTCAGCGCAGCCGAAACGGATAATATTCTCTGTACTGTTTTATTCTTTCCACCACTCATAGAAATACACCTCTGATTTCCTATTTATCATACTACAAAAGTGCTTCATCAAAAACGCCCTGCCGACCTGCAGCAGAGCGTAACATGCATGAATTGTCTACTTCTGTGAAGAATTGTCAGGAGTGGAATCCTTTGGCTTATCTTCAATACTCTCTTTGGAAGCTTCCTGCTCCGCTTCTTCTTCCTGTTCACGGATCAGATATGCAGTATCAACCGGATCCTCGCCCTCTTCCATCTTCGGTTTGCCAAACAGCTTGTTGGAGATGGACAGCAGCGGATGCCACTTCGGATTGATCATGCCGGTATACTCAATGAAGATATCCGACAGCAGCAGCAATACCAGGATCATGATGACGCCGGCTTTTGGTTTGAAGTACGTCAGGATTGCCGAACCGGCAAACAGGGCTGTAACGATATACAGCACAATGACCGTACGCCGGTGTCCGAGTTTCAG
>JAKVJO010000042.1 GCA_022486935.1 Solobacterium sp.
TGAGATGCTGAAGGATACCAGGCTGTGGGTCTGCAGCATCTGCGGATTTGTCTATGTGGGCGAAGTGCCGCCGGCAATCTGTCCGGTATGCAAAGTGCCGAGTTTCAAGATCCTTGAAGTGAAGAAGGAGGCCAATTAACATGCATGCAGTGAGAAATATCCGTCTGTGCACCAAGGACTGTCTGTGCCTCTATGTCTGTCCGACCGGTGCATCTGATACAGAAAACGGTCAGATTGATTATGCAAAATGTATTGAAGGATGCCGTGCCTGTGTGGATGCGTGCATCTCCCATGCGATTTCCCTTGTGCCGGAAACCTTCCCGCAGCAGCGCACCAAAGTGCCGGCTGTAAAACAGGCTGTACTGGATCTTGCCGCAAGCAAGGTGAAACAGGAAGCGGACGCCGCAAGAATTGCCAGGACTGGAAAGAGTCCGGAAGAGCGCCAGCTTGCCAGGGCAATGGAACTCTCCAACAAGATGATGGCAGAGGATCTCTACCGTGAAGTGGGCTACATGGTTCCGCAGAACACAGATACAAGAGAACTTCTCAAGACACTTCTGAAAAATCCTCCATCAGATTTCCCGAAGCAGGACGCAGAAGAACTGCTAAAACTGCTCAGCAGATAAAGTTCAACTGAAAAGACCGCAAGGTCTTTTTCAGTGATGCCCGGTTTCGTTTGACGCATCATGTGATTGATACCTGGCTGATGAATGTATCAATTCATAACAATCATATGTAAAGTGTGCTTGACATATTCTTTGAGCTGACTATACTTGTTTATGTAAAGGACGCTTTACATGGAGGACTGGCATTGAAAAACTGTCTGGAAGAGAAACGAAAAGAAAAAGGCATGAGCCAGGAAGATCTGGCCAATGCACTGGAAGTCAGCCGCCAGACGATCAATTCACTGGAGAATGGCAGGTATAACCCGTCGATACTTCTGGCTTATAAGATCGCAAGACTGTTTGGCTGTTTGATCGAAGATATATTCTTCGATGAGGAGGGAAATTGAGGGTATGTTCTGCAGAATGGGATTGGATTTGAATAAACGGTTTCAGCAGGGATTGGCTGCAGTAGGCGCAATCTCACTGGTCATCGGTCTGTTTCTCTGTTTCACGATGAATGATGCGGCAGGCTACAGTATGGGATTGTTTTCCGGAATGATGACCGGTATCGGTGCAGCTTCACTGGTGCTTGGCATTGGCCATCTGTACAAGATCAGCCGGATGAGCGAAGAAATGCGGCAGAAACTTCAGAATCAGGCGGACGATGAACGTGTCAGGGCAATCAATGCCGAGGCGTCCAGAAGAACAGTGATGATTGTCGGCATTGCGGCACTGGTGATCTCACTTGCCTCAGCGCTGCTTGGAAACGTAACCGTAACATTTACGCTGGTTGGTACGATTTATGCAATTCTGATCTGTTTTATGATCATTGCACATCTGCTTGAGAAAAAAATGTAGGCAGGGATCAGTCAGAAGATCATTCTGGATTCATGCATGACAATCTTCAGAAATTCTTAATCATAATTAATGTGTTGGCAGAACCGCTGGAAAGCGGTTTTGTTGTATGATTTAACCGTATGAAAAAGAAGATCCTGAAGATTCTGCTGGTGATTGTGATCGCGCTGACTGCGGCAGTCAGTGTTTTCCTGTACCGCGGATATCACTGCTACCAGGAAACCGTCGGAAAGTATCCGATAGCCGATGCGGTATCTTCCTATACGTCCAAAAGCGATTACACGCCCTATGATGAAATTGATCAGGACTTTGTCAATGCAGTCGTCTCTGTTGAAGACAAGCGCTTCTTTACAAGGGATGGCTTTGACTGGATTGCCCTGGCCCGGGCGATTATCAATAATACGATAAACCAGAAACTGCTGGAAGGCGGCAGTACCATTTCCCAGCAGATTGCCAAGAACCTCTATTATCAGAATACCAGCCGGGGACTGAATGAAAAGATCGCAGAAGTATTCATCATGAATGATCTTGAAAATCAGTATTCCAAAGAAGACCTGTTTGCCCTGTATGCCAATATGAACTACTACGGCGACGGCTATTATGGAATTGAAGCTGCAGCCCAGGGGTATTACGGCGTATCTGCTTCAAATCTGACGCTTGGCCAGAGTGCCATGCTTGCAGGGATTCCGAATGCACCGGGCGCATACCAGCTGTCTACCGGATATGACCTGGCAGTGGAACGGCAGCACAAGGTATTGCGGCTGATGCTGGCGAATGATTACATTGATGAAGATCAGTACAATGAAGCATTGAATGAGGATGTCCATCCCGTCTCCAAATAAAAATGATCGAAGCTGATGCTCCGGTCATTTCTTTTGGACTTGGTTATTCGGCAGCGTCGAGGGCAACCTTCATCATGTTGGTGAAAGACTGTTCGCGCTCTTCCGGTGTGGTGATTTCATCCGGATAGACAAAGCTGTCGGAGATGGTCAGAAGGCATGCGGCATGTTTGTGCAGTACATTGGCGTTGTTGAACAGACCGAAGCTTTCCATATCAACTGCGATGCAGTGCTGTACTTCTGTGACTTCAGCGAGATATTTGTTATCTTCACGGTAGAAGACATCGCTGCTGTGCACGATTCCTTCATGCAGGGGGACATTCAGACTGCCTGCAGCATCCTTGATGCGCTGATTCAGTTCTTCGCTTGGAGTCAGTACATGGCGCTTATCGCCGGACTGTACAAAGGCATAGCTGGATTCACTGTAGGCTCCGGTGCAGAGTACAACATCATATACATGCAGATCTCTTGTATAGGCACCGGCAGATCCGATGCGGATGATGTTTTCAACACCGTAGAATTTGAAGAGTTCATAAGAATAGATGCCGATGGATGGAATGCCCATGCCGGAAGCCATGACAGATACCTGCTTGCCGTTCCAGTCTCCGGTGTAGCCATAGACGTTGCGTACACTGGTGACCAATTTTGGGTCTTTCAGGAATGTATCAGCGATGAATTTGGCTCTCAGCGGGTCGCCCGGCATCAGCACTGTTTTGGCAAATTGACCTTTTTCGGCCGCATTATGCGGAGTAGACATAGTTTGGATTCCTTCTTTCTTTTCGTTAACTGAAGTATACCATGACAGCGGTGTCCAAAGACTGTTTTCAGCGAGTACTGCAACAGAAAAGAACCGCAGATTCACGGTTCTCATTCTGTTCAGCGTTTTGCGCCTTTAGCTCCCTTGGCAGAAGTTTCGCTGTAGGTGGCCAGCAGGTTGGTATCGTAGGAGAATGTCATGCGGCTTCTTCTGCGTTCGCGTTCCAGCGCCAGGTTGATCAGTCTGTCCATCAGTGACTTGAAGTCAAGATCAGTATCCTGCCAGAGGTAGAAGGCAAGGGATCCCGGAATGGTGTTGATCTCATTGACATAGACTTTCTTTGTTTCGTCATCCATCAGGAAATCGATGCGGCATACGCCGGAAGCACCAAGTGCCCTGAAGGTCTGCAGTGCATAGCTCTGGATCTGTTTTGTGATGCTGTCATCCAGCGGTGCCGGGACAATTCTCGCTGTGGAGGCCATGCCCTTGGAACCGGAAGAAGGCTGTTTGGCAGACTTTCCGCCGCCCTGGTATTTATCCTGGTAACTGAGCAGTTCATCACTGCTGCCGTGGCCGACTTCTTCCAGAACGGAAGCTTTGGCGCCGGTCTCATCTCCCAGTACGGAGCAGTTGATCTCCCGCATCGGTTTGACAACCTTTTCAGTGATGACTTTGGCATCATACTGTCTGGCATCTTCAAAGCAGGCCAGATACTCTTCATCATTATGGGCAATGGCAATACCGACAGAAGAACCGGTGCGTGAAGGTTTCAGGATGACCGGATAGATCAGTTTATGTACCTTGTCCAGGATTTCATCCTGATGTTCATCAATTTCATAGCCGTAAGCCCAGAACCACTTGGTAATCGGCAGATCGGAATCATTCAGGATGTGCTTCTGCAGCACTTTGTCCTGACCGACTGCAGCACCGTACAGATCACAGCCTGCATAAGGCACTTTCAGCATTTCAAAGAATCCCTGGATTGTTCCGTCTTCACCGTTGGTTCCGTGCATCACCGGAACTGCGACATCAATGGTGCCAAGATCTTTCTTGCCGAACAGTCCTGCCTTGATCGGCTGGATGACTGTCTTTCCTTCAATGTTGGCAATGTTGACCTGGGTGCACTGGTTCTTGAGTGCGTCCAGATCCTTGAAATTCTTCATGTCATTCAGTGCGTCACCGCAGTACATCCTGCGGTCTTTGGCGACATAGACCGGAATGATATTGTATTTTTCGCTGTCCATGGCATCCATGGCCTGCCGGGCAGAAATAATTGATACTTCGTGTTCAACGGATTCTCCGCCGAAGAATACAGCAATATTCAGTTTCATTTGAAGATCCTCCGCCCATCATTATACTCAAAAGGCCGCTGAATAGACAGATTGCCAAAGCTGATGCGCCCAAAACCGTCCAGACTGAGATCCGCATGATAAAATAAATGCAGATTTAAGGAGGTTTTTGAGCGATGAAGAAAGCACTTGTACTGGCAGGCGGAGGCACCCGGGGCTCTTATCAGGTGGGCGCCATCAAGGCACTGCAGGAACTTGGCAGAGATGACTGGAATCTGGTCAACGGCACTTCCATCGGTGCACTGAATGCGGCACTGGCAGTGCAGAACGATTATGCGGCAATGAATGAGCTCTGGGATAACCTGACACAGGATGACATCATCAAGGGCGGCATTCCCATTAATTTCGATCTGAACACCATGATCAATGAACGCAATGCGCTGACTTCGTTCTTCAAGAACTATATCAAGGAACAGGGGGCAGATGTCAGTCCGCTGATTGCCCAGATCCACAGACTGTATAACCCGGCCAGATTCTTCAGCTCCAAAATTGATTTTGGCTGTATTACTGTCAATCATCGCACCCAGGAACCAATGTACGTCAACAAGCGGATGATGAAGGAATACGGAGAGCAGTGGCTGCTGGCCAGTGCTTCAGCATTCCCGGCATTCCCGAAGTGCCGGATCGGTGAAGAAGAATATGTCGACGGCGGCTACTTTGATAATCTGCCGATTGACCAGGCACTGCGGATGGGTGCAGAAGAGATTATCGCAATTGATCTGAACAGTGTGCCCCAGCATCCCAATTACATGGACCGCGCACATATCAAGTATCTCTATCCAAAAGTGGAGACCGGTTCTTTCCTGGACTTTGATCATGACAACATCATGCGTCTGAAGCGGCTTGGATACCTGGATACCATGAAGGCATACGGCGAACTGGATGGCGTGAAGTATACGTTCAAGAAAACCCGTCTGCCGAAGTTCTTCGCCGGCTTTGAACGGGATCTTCTGATGTTGGAAACCAGAATCAAACTGGCGACGGCCATCAATGAACGTCTGCGTTCTTCCGATGTCATTACGGAACGGCTCAGGGAAGAAGAACACCGTACCCATCTTCATGAAAAGGATCTGTTCTTCGGGCTGATGGATCATCTGATGGATATTGCCGGCTGTGATGTGCAGCATGTGTATACCTACCGGGAAGCCAGGGATATCATCCTTGCGTCATTCGCCCATGTGGCAGATCAGCAGTATGAATATATCCCGGGCCTCAATCCGGTGAAGGTGATTGACTATACCAGGACGCTGGACCAGAAGGGAATCGTTGAGAAGATTGTACATGGCATGCTGTACCCGGATCACAATGCGCTGTCAGAGAATATGATCCTGACGGTGTATCCGTTTGAAGAAGCACTGGCCATGATGGTGGCCGCAATGATGAAGGAACTCGGAGGAGAGTAATCTTATGGATAAGATCGCAAAGTTTGAGAAGGTCAGTTTCCAGCAGTTCTTTGAAGCATGGTATGCCATGAATCCGACCATGAGCGAGCAGCAGATCAAGCGGGTGTATGACGAGATCCGTATTCCGGAGCGGGCAACTGCCGGTTCAGCCGGATATGACTTCTTTGCGCCGGCGGACTTTGTACTGCCGCCGCGGGGCGAAGTACTCATCCCGACCGGGATCCGTGTTAAAATGAACCCGGGCTGGGTGCTGATGATATTCCCGAGATCAAGTCTTGGATTCAAATATCGTCTGCAGATGAATAATACGGTAGGCATCATTGACCATGATTATTTCAATGCCCGCAATGAGGGACATATTTTCTGCAAACTGACGAATGATACCCATGACGGAAAGAGCGTCACGCTGAAGTGCGGCGATGCAATCGTGCAGGGTGTCTTTGTGCCGTTTGGCATTACTTCAAACGATGCAGCAGATGCAGAGCGTACCGGCGGGATCGGCAGCACCTCCACAAAGAAAGCTAAGTGAATATAAAAATGGATGAGAAAACAGTAAAACTGATGGATGAACAGGAACCGATTCCATCACACATTCTTGAACGCATGGAAGAATGCCGCAAGAAGGGCATGGAAGTACCGGATCCGTCTTTGATCAAACGGCCGGCCATGATTCAGGGCATCATCGAATCTTCCAAGATCAATACCGGTGTCCTGGATACCGTTGCAGCACAGATCCATGACGGCATGAGCACCCAGGAAATTGATGATATTGTCAGTGAGTACACACTGGGCCATGGCGCAGTCTGTGCACCGCTGCACTTTGAGGGATATCCAAAGAGTGTATGCACCTCAATCAATGAGGAAGTATGCCATGGGATTCCAAGCCGCCACCGTAAACTTCATGACGGGGATATCGTCAATGTCGATGTATCTACCATCTATAACGGCTGGTATTCCGATGCCTCAAGAATGTTCATGATCGGTCAGGTCAGCGAGGCAAGAAGAAAACTGGTTGAAGAAACCAAAAAGTGCCTGGAAGCAGGACTGGCTGCGGCAAAGCCCTGGGCGACCGTTGGTGACATCGGCTATGCAGTCTCCAAGTATGCACACAGCAGGGGATACAGCGTGGTCAGGGAACTTGGCGGCCATGGCGTCGGCATTGAGTTCCACGAAGATCCGTTTGTGTCTCATGTCGGCAAGCAGCATACCGGCATGGTGCTGGTACCGGGTATGATCTTTACCATCGAACCGATGATCAATGCCGGCAAGGCAGGCGTGGTGATTGATCCATACAACAACTGGACCATCTATACCAATGATGGCAAAGACAGTGCCCAGTGGGAACACACCATCCTGATTACCGAGACCGGAAACGAAATACTGACTTATTAAAAAGAGGTGTTAATTTATGGGACAGGATCTTGAATTTTTGAAGCAGCGCCGCAGCATCCGCCGTTTCAAGCCGGAACAGATCGCCGAAAAAGAACTGCATGATCTGGAAGAAATGGCAACACTGGCTGCCAGTGCCCGCAATGAACAGGCATGGTTCTTTGTTGTGATCCAGAAACCGGATGTGCTGCAGCAGCTGGCTGAACTTTCCGGCCGTGATAATCCGTTCTATTCCGCTCCGACCCTGGTCGTTGCCTTTGCAAAGCAGGAAGCGATTGCCTCGGTAGTGGATACGGCATTTGCGATGTCCAACATGATGAATGCGGCTGTCGCGGATGGCCTTGGCACCTGCTATATCTACTGCATGAAAGAACTGTTCAATGATTTGAGATATGCGGAATTGAAGACTGTCTGCGGCGTACCGGAAGGCTACGACTGCATTGGCTCTCTTGCCGTAGGATATCCGGATGAAGAACGGCCGACTCCGACCGATCGCAACTGGGACGTATTCTCATATATCAGATAAGCATCATTCAGGAGATTATTCAAAATGAACAATACCATCTATGTCACAGGCCATCGCCACCCCGATACGGATTCCATCTGTGCGGCTATTACCTATGCCAATCTGTTAAGGCTGCTTGGAGAAGATGCGGTTGCACTCCGCCAGGGGCCTTTAAATGAAGAAACGAAGTTTGTCCTGAAACGGTTTCATCAGGAGAACCCGCTTCTTTTGACAGATGCCAGATCGACGCTTTCTGATATTGATCTTGACCAGCCGGCATTGATTGAGCATACTGCCACGGTGCATCATGCATGGCACGTCATGCTGCACACGCAGAACCGCTCGCTGTTTGTCCTGGATGATCAGAAGAAGCTGTGCGGCATCTGCACCACTTCCAACCTGTCCATGGTCAGACTGCAGAAAGACGCAGATCAGGAACAGCTGATGTCCCATGCAACACTGTCAGATATTGCCCATACCATCGGCGGCAGAGTGCGGGTGGAACCGGAGCACTTCCATACCAACGGCAGTGTTCATATCATTACACTGGAAGGAACGGAAGCTTCCCTGTTTCCATTGAAGGATGGCATTGCCATCCTGGCTGGATCGGAAGAAAAACAGAAGATGCTGATCGAGGCAGGGGTCAAGTGCCTGGTGGTTACCTGCGGTCAGCCGGTCAGCGATGCGGTCAGACTGCTGGCATTGCATCATGGTGCAGCAGTGATCATGACCGATTCCGATACCATGCATACCGCATCAGTCATTACGGAATCCTATCCAATTGAACTGGTCATGACCAAAAACCTGATTACGTTCCATGATTCCGAATATGTGGAAGATGTGGCACAGAAGATGACCAAGTCCAGAGTGCGCAGCTATCCGGTATTGAATGATCAAGGCGATGTCGTCGGGGCAGTTTCCCGCTATCATACAAGAAGCTATCAGCGCCGTCGGATGATCCTCGTGGATCACAGTGCGGTCAATCAGTCGATCGGCAATCTTGAAAGTGCGGATATTGAGGGCGTGATTGATCACCATCATATCGGCGGCATAGAGACAGACCATCCGATCAATTACCGCGGTGTCAAGTGCGGCTGTACCTGCACCATCATTACAGATCTGTATTCTGAAAACGGCCTGCTGCCGGATGCGGATATGAGCGGCCTGATGTTATCGGCAATTCTCTCGGATACATTGAACTTCCGCTCGGCTACCACAACGGACAAAGACCGGCTGGCAGTATCCTGGCTGGCAAAGCGGGCAGGCATCAGCGATGTCAATGCCTACGCAGCAGAGATGCTGAACAGTTCTGTTGCCCTGAAAGATTCCACGCCGCATGAGATACTCAACCGTGACTTGAAGATCTATGAGATTGCCGGCAAACATGTGGCAATCGGCCAGACCAACTACAGCCAGATGGCAGATGTACAGTTCATCCTGCCGGAGTTCCGCAAGGATCTGCAGCAGGAACAGCAGGAGAAGAAGTACGATCTCATGGTCATGCTGTTTACCCACGTACTGGGAGAAGGGTCACTCTTTGTATACTATGGCCCGCTGTCCAGCGTGATTGGAGAACTGATTGAGACCAGATTTGATGATCATTCCGGATTTGATCCGAATATCATCTCCAGAAAACAGCAGCTGATGCCGAAACTGTCACAGATGATCAAAGAATTATGAAACACACAGTCCTGACCCCAAACGGTCGGGGCTTTTTCGTTTGGGGTACACCACAAATCATTGGTTTGATGGTATTTTCTGCCATCCATGAAAGATCGGGTTTCCTGATCTGAATTCATTTATTTTTACGAAATCTGAAAATAAACTGAAAAGTTTTACATCTTTAGTGAAAAAGAATCTCATTTAATGTGTAAATTATGTGAACTTTTTCTTGAAATAAGGTTTCCTGCTATTTATACTACAAGTATATTTTCTGAAAGGGGGAAATATAAATATGAGCAAAATGAAGAAAACTGTTGCCCTGACACTGGCTGTAACCATGCTGGCAGGATGCGGCGGATCTTCCTCAACTGCAGCAACTGCTGCAGGCACAGCAGCCGCGGGTACAACAACCGGGACTGGCAATGTAGTCGTTGCAATGGATGCTGATCTAAACACGATGGATCAGGAACTGGCAACTGACGGCAACTCCTTCATCATGCAGTCAATGTGCATCGGCGGACTGGTCGAACTGGATTCAACCGAGCAGCCGCAGCCGGATCTTGCTGAGTCATGGGATGTTTCCGATGACGGCATGACCTACACCTTCCATCTGAGAGATGGACTGAAGTGGTCCAACGGCACAGCACTGACCGCCAACGACTTCGTCTATGGCTGGCAGAGACTGGTTGATCCGGATACTGCTTCTGAGTACAACTACATCATGTCCACCATCTGCGTTGTAAACGCTGATGATGTCATCAACGGTGTCAAAGACAAGAGCGAACTCGGTGTTGAAGCAACTGATGACCAGACATTCGTCGTTCATCTGACTCAGCCTTGCTCATTCCTGCTTGGCTTAATGGCATTCCCTTCTTTCTTCCCGCTGAATCAGGAATTCTATGAGAGCGAAGGCGATCAGTATGCACTGTCCACCAGTGACATGATCTACTGCGGCCCTTATACAATGACCGACTGGCAGGCTGGCAACGAATATACCTTCACCAAGAATCCTGATTACTGGAACGCTGACGAAATCCAGAATGAAACTGTTACCTTCAAGTTCATCCAGGATACACAGTCCGCTATGCTTGCTTACCAGCAGGGCGACATCGATGTTGTCAAGCTGTCAGGCGAACAGGTTGATGCATACAAGGATCAGGAAGGCTATCAGAGCCGTCTGACTGGTTATGCTTGGCGTCTTGAATTCAACCTCAACAAGGACAACTGCTCCAATGTCAATCTGCGTGAGGCAATCTCCTATGGTATCGACCGTGATGCAATCTGCAACAACGTGCTGAAAGACGGCTCCGTACCTGCTACAGGATTCATTCCTACTTCCTTCGCTTATGGGCCGGACGGAACTGATTACACTGAAACTGCCGGAACTCTCGTCAGCTATGATCCTGACAAGGCTGCTGAATGCTATGCAAAAGCCAAAGAGGATAACGGCGGCAACGATTACACAATCACACTTCTGTTTGAAGATTCTGAAGCTTCCAAAGCAGTTGCTGAGAACATTCAGTCTGAACTTCAGGCTAGCTGCCCGGGTCTGACAATCAGCCTGGATTCCAAGCCCAAGAAGACACGTCTGCAGCTGATGACCGACCTCGACTATGAGATGGGCCTCACCAGATGGGGACCTGACTACGCTGATCCGCAGACCTTCCTGGATCTGTTCAAGTCAGATACTCCGGGGTATAGCAAGTCTTACTTCAGTGATGAATACGATGCACTCATGGATGCTGCTGAAACAACCGATGCAACCGATGCTTCCAAGAGATGGCAGGATATGATCGACGCTGAAAAAGTGCTGATCACAAAGGACTATGCATGTGTCCCTGTCTACCAGAATGGCGGCGCTATGATGATCAATCCTAAGGTTACCGGAATTGACTTCCACGCAGCCGGCGTTGACTCCTATCGTCATGTAGTCAAGGCTGAATAATCTCAGTCATCAGAACATAATCGACAGAGTTCATTCAGAGCGGGAATTTCTGTTCCCGCTCTGCACTGATTCTGTCTTCTTTTAAAGGAAGGAAGCACGACATGTCAAAATACATTCTGAAACGTGTGCTGATCAGCCTTGCCACCCTGTTCGTGATCCTCTTCGTCCTGTTTCTGATGGAGGATCTGATGCCGGGATCTCCGTTTAACGACGAGAAACTGAGTGTGGCACAGAAGGCTGCCCTGTATGCCAAATACGGGCTGGATCAGCCGTTCATGATCCGATTCTTCAAGTACTTTACCAATGTGCTCCATGGTGATTTGGGTGTTTCTTACGTACTCAACAAAAACAAGGCTGTCTCGGATATGGTTTCCGGACCGCTTATGGTTTCCATCCGTGTCGGCGGCCAGGCTATGCTCATCGGCTCCGTGCTCGGACTGCTGCTTGGAATTGCGGCTGCACTGAATCACAATACCTGGATTGATACGCTGTGTTCCTTTATATCAATCATCGGTGTCAGTGTTCCGTCTTACGTATTTGCCTTACTGCTTGCATATTATGTTGGATTCAAACTTGGGTGGGCTCCGATCTTGTACAGTTCGAAGAATGTGACAGCGTCACTGACACTGCCGACCATCGCTCTGGCAATGTTTCCGATTGCGAATATTTCAAGATTTACCAGATCTGAAATGATTGACGTACTTGGTTCAGATTACATCCAGCTGGTACAGGCCAAGGGTGTGCGTGAGAACAAGATGATCTTCCATCATGCACTGAGAAATACCCTGATCCCGATTGTTACTGTCATGGGACCGCTGCTGGTCAACCTGCTGACCGGATCCATGGTTGTTGAAAAGGTGTTTGCC
Source organism: Solobacterium sp. (assembly GCA_022486935.1). Lineage (GTDB taxonomy): Bacteria > Bacillota_I > Bacilli_A > Erysipelotrichales > Erysipelotrichaceae > Bulleidia. Next base: position 12,176 of record JAKVJO010000042.1, read on the forward strand.
ATTCCGGGCATCGGCATGCTGATGGTACAGGCGATTCAGTCCAATGACTATAACGTTGTCATTGCCTGCGCATTTGTCTATTCCGCGATGTATATCATCATGATGCTGATTGTCGATATTCTGTATGGCGTCATTGATCCGCGCATCCGTGTTGCGAAAGGAGATGAATAGCCATGAGTGAAACTTCAATTGATCTTTCCAAGGGAGAAACTTCCCAGGATTCCTATACCAAGGACGATTTCGTCTTCGTACAGGAAAATGAAAAACTGATGGACAAGACATACAAGGCTACTTCATACGCCAAGGATGTCTGGGTTCACTTCACCAAGAACAAGGGCGCAGTCATTGGCTGTGTCATCATCATTATCATTATTCTCATGGCCATCATCGGACCGATGATCTCCGGTCATGCATATGATGATATCCAGCTGCAGTATCAGAGTCTTCCTCCGAAGATTCCGGCACTGGCCAAGCTTGGCATCTTCAATGGTTATGAAAAAGGTGTTGATGTCTATGCCCAGAAGGGCGTTACAGATGTCGCCTTCTGGTTTGGCACTGATACCAACGGCCGTGACCTGTTTACCAGAGTCTGGCAGGGCACCAGAGTTTCCCTGATCATTGCCCTGGTTGCAGTGCTCATCGATATTGTCATCGGCATGTCCTATGGTCTGATCTCCGGCTACTTCGGAGGAAAGACCGATATGATCATGCAGCGTATCGTTGAAGTATTGAATGGTATTCCTACTCTGGTTGTGGTCACCCTGCTGGGACTGATATTGCCGCAGGGCATGACTTCCATTATCTTTGCATTGATGATTACCGGGTGGATCGGCATGTCGAGAATCGCCCGCGCTGAAGTATTGAAACTGAAAGAGTCTGAGTATGTTCTGGCTTCCAAGACACTGGGTGCCAAGAACATGGCGATCATCTTCAAGGACATCATGCCGAACATCTTCGGTCAGCTGATCATCATGTCCATGTTCTCCGTTCCGAATGCAATCTTCACTGAAGCATTCCTGTCATTCGTCGGTCTCGGCATTCAGCCGCCGGAAGCTTCACTGGGATCTTTGATCTCCGATGGCTACAAGTCACTGACGATTCATCCGTATATGATTCTGAGTTCCATTATTGTGCTGGCACTCCTGATGCTCAGCTTCAACCTGTTCGCCGATGGCCTGCGTGATGCCTTCGATCCGAACCAGAAACAGGGATAAGGGGGAATGAACATGTCTGAAGATATTGTAAAGAAAGATAAGAAAGACCGTGTCCTTTCCATCCGTGATCTGAATATTTCATTCGAGACTGCTGCCGGTACGGTCAATGCCATCCGCGGTGTCAGAATGGACCTGTTCCGCGGCGAGACCATTGCCATTGTCGGTGAGTCCGGCTCCGGCAAGTCGGTTACCGTCAAGACCATCATGGGCATTCTGGCCGGCAACGGTAAGATTGACAGCGGCACCATCAACTACACTTACACCAACGAGAAGGGCGAGTCAGGAACAGTTGACATGACCAAGCTCTCCCAGAAGGAAATCCGCTATCGCTTCAACGGCAAGCATATTGCCATGGTATTCCAGGATCCGATGACTTCACTGGATCCGACCATGCAGATCGGCAAGCAGATCATGGAAGGCATGATCCTTCATGAGCATCTGTCCAAGGATGCCGCAAAGAAACGTTCCATTGACCTGCTGGCAGAAGTCGGCATTGAGAATCCTGAGAAGCGCTTCAAGGAATATCCGCATCAGCTTTCCGGCGGTATGCGTCAGCGTGTGGTAATCGCCATTGCCCTGGCCTGCAACCCGGATATCCTGATCTGCGATGAGCCTACGACGGCACTGGATGTTACCATTCAGGCCAAGATCCTGGAACTGATCAAGCGCATCCAGGCAGAAAAGAATATCGCTGTCATCTACATTACCCATGACCTTGGCGTTGTTGCCAAAGTCGCAGACTATGTCGATGTCATGTATGCCGGACGCATTATTGAAAAGGGATCCATTGATGAAATCTTCTATGATCCCCGTCATCCGTATACCTGGGGCCTGCTGGCTTCCATGCCGGATACTGACACCAACGCAAAGCGTCTGTTCGCTATTCCGGGAACGCCGCCGAACCTGCTTGAAAAGCCGGCTGGTGATGCCTTCGCACCCCGCAATCCGTTTGCTTTGAAGATCGACTATGAAGCAGAACCTCCGATGTTCAATGTCGGCGGCCAGCATCGTGTCGCTTCCTGGCTGTGCGATCCGCGTGCTCCGAAAGTGGAGATGCCGGATCAGCTGAAAGAACGTATGGCAAAGATGAAGGAGGAAAATGCAAAGTATGACAACAATTGATTACACTGCACAACCGCTTCTTCATGTTGAAGGACTGAAACAGTACTTCAGAATCACCAGAAACTATACGACCAAAGCAGTCGACGGCATCAGCTTCGATATCTACAAAGGCGAGACCTATGGTCTGGTAGGTGAATCCGGATCCGGCAAGTCAACCACCGGCCGCGCATTGATCCGTCTGTACGATCCAACTGCCGGCAAGATCATCTTTGACGGCCATGATATTTCTTCAAAGCTGTCCAAGGAAGATGAAGCATACCTGCGTATGAACATGCAGATGATCTTCCAGGATCCAATGGCATGCCTGAACCCCCGTAAGAAGGTCAAGGAAATCATTGCCCAGGGTCTTGAAATCCATCACATGTACAAAGATCAGGCAGACCTGGATAACAAGGTCAATGCTATTCTTGAAAAAGTCGGCCTGTCCAAAGAGCACGCAACCCGCTATCCGAATCAGTTCTCCGGCGGCCAGCGTCAGCGTATCGGTATTGCAAGAGCACTGGTCATGAATCCGAAACTGGTCATTGCCGATGAAGCAATCTCCGCATTGGACGTTTCCATCCAGGCTCAGGTAGTCAACCTGATGAAGGATCTGCAGGATGAACTGGGCACAACGTACCTGTTCATCGCCCACGATCTTTCCATGGTCAAGTACATCTCTGATCGGATCGGCGTCATGCACCTGGGATATATTGTTGAAACCGGAACGACAGATGAAATCTTTGCCAATCCGATTCATCCGTATACCAAGTCACTGCTCTCAGCCATCCCGAAGCCAAATCCAAAAGTTGAAAAGCGCAGAATTGCCCTGGAGTACAACAAGGACAAGGAAGGCGTTATCTATGCCAACGGTACCATTCATCAGGTTTCCAAAACACATTCTGTTCTGGCAACGGATGAAGAGTTCGCTGAGTGGTCCAAAGAAAAAGGATATTGATCAAACTGAAAGGCCCATCACTTCAATGAAGTGAAGTGGTCCCAAAGTCAAGGACAGATTCCTGACAGTAGAGAGGCAGTAGAGTAAAACAGATGACAGTGCTCTGGATTGAGTCATTCCGGGGTCCTG
>JAKVJO010000043.1 GCA_022486935.1 Solobacterium sp.
GTTTTTCCAGGGCCGGCAGTTCTCAGAATCCTCTATTTTAGAGGGAGTTTCGATGGAAAGGGACTTTCATTGAAATTTGAGCCTGCCTGTGCTATGATAGATTCAGAAGTGATTCACATCAGGCGATCAGCCAGGAGGGTATCCATCATGTCAGTACACGAGATTTCTTTTCCGTCCGCAAATCATCGGGATACAGTGAAAGGCTGGGTATATACCCCGATATCCAAACCAAAAGCAGTGATTCAGCTGATTCATGGCTTTGGGGAACATTCCCGCCGTTATCTGCATATGATTGACCGCTTCACAGAAGCCGGCTATGCAGTAGCGGCAGATGATCACATCGGCCATGGCAAGACCGGCTATGATTCCAATACCCTGGGAGATCCAGGGACAAAAGGGAAAGACGGCTGGAAAGTATATCTGGAAGATGAGAAGTCGCTGCATGATCTGGTACGCAAAGAGTTCCCGGATCTTCCGTATGTGGTATTCGGGCACAGCTGGGGATCCATGCTGGCGCGAGGATATGCAGCACTGTATGGCAGTGATCTGAAGGCATTGATGCTGTGCGGCAACGTATCACAGACGAAAGGCCTTGAAGCAATGTGGAAAGATGATGACGGTCTGGAAGAAGCCATCCTCAACGGCCATGATACTGATAAGGGCGGCAGGTGGCTTGGCGAAGCATTTGCCGGATTCACGGACCGCTGTGAGAATGTACAGTCAGCCAATGACTGGATCTCAGAAGATCATCGGATTGTAGAGGATCACGCACATGATCCGTTCAACTGTTTCAATGTGACCAATCAGCTGATCTATGATTTTGTGAAACTGTATCAGTTCATTGAAGGCGATGACTGGGCAGGCATGGTACCGAAAGAACTGCCATGTTACCTGATCTCGGGAGACTGCGATCCATGCGGCAACTACGGCGAAGGCCTGTACCACATTGCCAACCGCCTCATTGAAACCGGACACAGCACTCAGGTTCATGCCTACAGCGGCTACCGTCATGAGATCCACAACGAACGGGCAATCAGAGATGAGGTAGAAGCAGGACTCATTGCGTTCGCTGATCAGCACATCTGAACGGAATCAGACAATTGTTATAAAGAGAAGGTTTAGCAGCATCACGATACTTCAGTGACCTTGCGGTTTTATGTGGCCGCAAGGCCGCTGAATATGATGGGAGATGGCATGAGAAGAGACCTGGAGCAGCAGTTGGTGAAGTGGAAAACCGGCGGCAGTCATCAGCCGCTTTTTCTGCTGGGCCCCAGGCATACCGGCAAGACCTATACGGTTCGGAAGTTTGCGGAAGAACACTATTCAGACTATGTAGAGATCAACCTTGAACAGGATGCTTTCTACAGGAATCTGTTTGAACAGACACATGACCCAGGCATGATTATGCAGCAGATATCCTCGAGGAAGACGGATGGCCGGATTTCATCTGATGCACTGATTTTCATTGACGAAATTCAGGCAAGTCCGCAGGTTCTGACAACCTTGAAGTTTATGCGTGAGGAGTGGAGTCAGGATGTCATTGTGACAAGCAGTATGCCGGAAACAGCCATAGCCAAAACGTCATCATTTCCGGTGGGCTCAGTGAAAACAATGTACATGTATCCAATGACGTTTCTGGAGTTTCTGCAGGCGTACGGAATTGAGCGGTCATTGATTGATGTACTGTTCAATGCGGTAACTACGCTGAAACCGCTGAATGAATTCACACATGAGCGGATGAATCAGCTGTTCAGGGAGTACATTCTGTGCGGCGGAATGCCCGCAGTTGTTAAACAGTATGTACAGACCGGAAGATACAGCCGTGAGGTACTGGATGTACAGCGGCAGATACGCTCTGACTATGGCAATGATATTGCAAGATATGCCTTAGGCAGTGAAAAGAACCGAGTTCGTGAATGTTATGGCTCTATCCCTGCACAGCTTGCAAAAGACAATCATAAGTTCCAGTACAAACTGGTGCGGAAAGGCTATGGGGCAAGAGAATACGATGGGTCCATTGAATGGCTGGTGAACAGCGGGCTGGTGTTGAAAACCATATCGGTGAATGCAGTCAGATCACCGCTGGAGGCATATGAAGATCTTTCGTCATTCAAACTGTACGCATCAGATACCGGGGTGCTTCTGGCATCATTGAACGATACTTCAGTCATTGAGTTTTCCCGCAGCACCATGAGTGAGTATCAGGAATACATCTTTGAGAATGCGGCCGCAGAGATCCTGAAGGCACATGCCAAACCGCTGTATTATTATGCGCCTGACCAGAACATGGAAATCGAGTTCATTGTTCCATATCTTGGAACACTTGCGCCGCTTGAAATCAAGAGCGGAAGACACAGTGCTTCAGCATCTTTCACAAGATTCGTGAAAGAACAGAAACCGGAATATGCATTCCGTCTGTCGATGCGGAATCTTGGATATGATGCAGAGCAGCATATCACGTATATGCCTCTGTATCTGCTGGACTTTCTGCTGAGAGTGGAAGAACAGAATGATCCGCTACGCTGAATGACGCACACGCTGATCAGTGGATATCAGCACAAAGGGTATTATTCCCATGAAAAATACTCATACAGCAGGTATTATTCCTGGGAATAATACGCAATAAGAAATTGACACTGCTGAAATGATGCAGGAAAACCGGAGACTGGCAATGCTGAAACGGAAGATGTATACCAGACTGTCTGCGTGGAGAAATCATCCGGACCGTCAGCCGCTGTTGATACAGGGCGCAAGACATACCGGAAAGACGTATCTCGTTGAACAGTTCGCAAAAGAGCACTATCAGAGTTTTATCAATCTCAATCTGGAACGGGAACGATCGTACCGTGTTATCTTTGATGGTGATCTGGATCCGTTGACGATTATGCAGAAAGTACTGATGACAGTGCCTGGATCCCGGATGATACCGGGCAGCACAGTGCTGTTTCTGGATGAGATTCAGAATTGTCCAAGGGCCCGGGCGGCAATCAAGTTTCTTGCAGAGAACAGGGATCTGGATGTCATTGCGGCGGCATCCATGCCCCAGGTACGGATTCAGGAAGTACCTTCAATTCCAGTTGGGAGCGCAATGCGGCTGAAGATGGAAGGCCTTGATTTTGAAGAATTCCTCTGGGCGATAGGACTGCAGGACAGTTCCATCAATCTGCTGAAAGAATACTTTGATCAGAAGAAGCCGGTACCCGAATCAATTCACACCAAAATGCTTGAATACTTTCGCCAGTATATTGTGATTGGCGGTATGCCAAGGGCGGTACAGACATTTGCGGACACAAAAGACTTTCTGGCAGTGCATGATATACAGACACAGATTGTGGCTGACTATCTGGATGACATTGCAAAATATGCGGAAGGCAGTGACAAAGCAAGAGCCCGGGCATGTTTTCTGTCAATTCCCCGTCAGCTTGCAAAAGAACGGAAGAAGTTCCAGTACAGTGTAGTAGAACATCGCGGTACTTCAGCGAAATTCAGCGGCAGTCTGCAGTGGCTGCTGGATGCCGGGATTGTTTCAGAATGCCATAATCTCAGCAGTCCCCAACTTCCGCTGGAGGGATATGCAAAAGAGGATGAATTCAAGGTGTATATGAGAGATACCGGACTTCTGGTATCCATGTTGGAAGATGGTGCTGCCAAAGATATCCTGCAAGGGAATCTGGGAATTTATAAAGGTGCGATATATGAGAATGTGATCGCTGATATCTTCGTCAAAGAAGGAAAACAGCTGTATTACTTCAGCGCGAAAACACTGGAAATCGATTTTATCATCCGCTATTGTTCAAAAGCTGCTGCAGTGGAAGTGAAGTCTGCAGAGAACACCAAAGCAAAATCACTTGACTCCGTCATGAAGAACTGGGGCGTGCAGCGGGGCATCAAACTGACCGGAAAGAACATTGGTGTATTTGGACAGGTAGAACAGTATCCTCTGTACATGGCTATGTTTCTCTAGAAAAGAGATCAATCCTTCAGACTGTTGTCATTCAGCAGAAACTCATAAATACCAACTGTGACGATCCCCTGATCATCCCGTCTGATACTGATCGGGTCTTTGACTACAACAATTTTCTTGAATGAATCATTCACATTGATCAGTGAGTTTTTTTCCTGTGCCTCTTTTTCTTCGTCGGGTATGCTGAAAGCCGACTGAATGTAGTATCGCTCACTGCCTTTATTTGCCACAAAATCAATCTCAAGATGTGAATGTGTATTGGCACGTCGCTTGTCTACCACGCCCACATCAACAGAGTATCCGCGATATCTCAGTTCATTGAAAATGATATTCTCCATGATGTGGTTTTCTTCAGTCTGCCTGAATCCCAGCCGGGCATTTCTCAGACCGACATCTTCGAAGTAGTATTTCTTTGGACTGCCGATATATTTTCTTCCTTTGACATCATACCGGGAAGCTTCCTTGATCAGGAATGCTTCTTCAAGATAGGAGATATAGAGGGATACCGTAGATGGCGATATGCTTGAATTGATTTTGCTTTTGAATGTGGCAGATATCTTATCCGGGCTGGTTAATGATCCGGCTGAAGAAGCCAGTACATTGATCAGGTCATCCAATTCCCTTGTCTTCTTCAGTGCGTGGCGCTCCAGAATATCCTTGATATACGTTTCTTCGAACAGACTGGTCAGATAATGGACTTTCTGTTCTTCAGTCTGTGCCAGTACAGCGTAGGGGAGTCCACCATATTGATAGTAACTGTCCCATGCGGCATATTTGTCATTTGGGTATACTGTGCAGAATTCTTTGAACGTTAACGGATAAATATGGATCTCATCTCCACGGCCCCTGAACTCTGTCAGTACATCTCTGGAGAGAAATCTGGAATTGGATCTGGTGACATAAAGGTCCACATTGGATCTGCTGGAAAGCTGGTTCAGAACAGCCTCAAAATCATCAAGCATCTGTACTTCGTCAATCAGGATATAGTAGGACTGGTTATCTTTGATCTGCGGTTCAATCCAGGCAAGCAGTTGATCGGGATTCCTGAGGCCAGTGTTTTTCCGGAAGTCCAGTTGAATGGAAATGATATGTGATCTGTCTACACCGGTTGATTCCAGGTAGGAAGTGAAAATATTGAAGAGCAGATAAGTCTTCCCACTTTGGCTGATCCCGGTAATCACCTTGATCATTCCATTATGCATACGGAGAATCAGATCATTCAGATACTTTTCCCGTCTAATAATCATTGTGGGCCTCCGCTTAATAATAATGACATTTATGCCGATATTATTAAATAGAGTATAACGTGAATCCGGAAATCGACATTATAAAATGCAGGATTCACTGATCAGAATCGCAAAAATGATATCAATCAAAAGGAATTCAAAGCAACTGTCCTGCAGATTCGTTTGCCGGGCAGCGAATTTCATAAAAGTGGCATTTCTGCCACTTTTATGAAATAGCCTTATTTCAGTTTTCTGCCCAGCATTTCCGGGTTGGACGCATACATGAGTGCGGTGTCCCGGGTGATGGTGCCGGCTGTATACAGGTTGAACAGGGAATCATCCATGGGGATCATGTCACTGGCTGCTGAGGAATAGATGACACCGTCAATCTGGTATACCTTGTTGTCACGGATCATATTACGGATGGCTGGCGTAACAGTCATAATCTCGAAGGCCGGTACTACATTGCCATCTACACCCGGTACCAGCTGCTGTGATACGACTGCATTCAGTACAGTGGATAACTGGACTGCGATCTGACGCTGCTGGTTGGCAGGGAATACGTCAATGATACGGTTAATGGTATTGGCTGCTCCGATCGTGTGCAGGGTGGAGAACAGCAGGTGTCCGGTCTCAGCTGCAGTCATGGCAACAGAGATGGTTTCATAGTCTCTCATCTCTCCCAGCAGGATGACATCCGGGCTCTGCCGCAGGGCAGCTCTCAATGCAGTGACATAGGATTCTGTATCAATCCTGATTTCTCTCTGGGATACGATGGATTCTTTGTGGCGGTGCAGGTATTCGATCGGGTCTTCCAGGGTAATGATATGGGAATGCCGGGTTGAATTGATGTGGTCAATGATGCAGGCAAGGGTAGTGCTCTTGCCAGAGCCGGCCGGGCCGGTTACCAGGATCATTCCCTTGGTGTTGTTTCCGAGGCTGATGATCTGTTCCGGCAGACCAAGGTCAGCGGGGTTCGGCAGGGTAAAGGAAATGACCCGGATGACTGCAGAAAGCGAGCCTCTTTGTTTATAGGCACTGACACGGAATCTGGAAAGATGGGGAATGGCAAAGGAGAAGTCGTCATCGCCTTCCTTCAGCAATGGTTCAATGTCCCTTCCGCCGGTCAGTGCATAGATCTCACGTACCAGCTGCTCTGTATCTTTGGGCATGAGACTGTCGCTGTCATCTACGGTAATCCGGTCGTTCTTACGATAGGATACCGGTAAGCCGGCTACGACAAATACATCGGATGCCTTGTTGGTGACTGCCTTGGTCAGTATTTCCTGGATGGTAAGCATCAGTAATCCACACTCCTTCTATTGTCAGCTGTTCGGCTGTAATACATGAATGGAATCAGATCCGTTCCACTCTGCTGTGTTGACTGTCTTCCATGACACAATATCATACTGTGCCTTTTCTGTATTCCATTTCAGCGTGACATCAATTGCCTGGGTGTCACTGATCTTCACTTCATAACTGTAATCAGTCTCCGGGTCTTCAGACTGGTTGAGCTCATTCAGTTTCTCTTCTGCCGCATTGGCCGCATTGTAGTAGGCACGGCTGCGCTGGGCGTTGTTGCATGCATTGCTGTAATCATTCTTGGCAGTGGTGAGGGAGATTGCCGCAAAGGTAAACATACACAGGATCAGAAAGATCACCAGCAGGGTAGAAGAACCGATGTTCATCGGATAGGATTCGTTTTGTTCGTGCTTTCTCATCCGTTGGCCTCCTTGAGTACATGTTCTGCAGTGACATCAAAGATGGAATCAGTACTGCCGGCTGCCATGACTTCGATCTTTGCCAAAAGCAGAGATCCTTCGGTATGTACCTGAATACTCAAGAGATACGCCGCATCATTCATCTCACACACATCAAAGGATGAATCACAGCTTATGGTATACACCGTATACCCATTGCCTTCATCTGTTTCCTTCAGGCTGGTGCCGTATTCAGCAGATAACAGGTTCTGCAGGTCTTCTTCACTGTCTGCACTCCGGACGATCTCTGCTGCATTGTCTGCACATTCAACAGAATGATTCAGATCATAGGCACTGGTACTTAATGTATGCGAGCGCATGAAGAAAGAGACGCACACGGCACTGGCCAGTGCGAAGATCAGAATGGAGAGAATGAGTTCCAGCAGGAACAGATTCGATGAAGATGCTTTGGACTTTCTGATCATGGCTGAATCCCTTCCGATTGAATGGCAATGCTGGCGGTATAGGTATTGGAACTGTCATCAACACAGGTGATGGACAGCAGGTGGGCAGTAGTCATCTCTATCTGGAATGAGGTACAGGTAATGACCGGTGTGCCGCTGGACAGTTCAGCTTCAGCACCGTCTTTCAGAAACAGTTCACAGAGGTTTCCGTCATATTCATACAGGTAAGTACTGTAGCCATCAGAATGCAGGATGAGGGCGCTCTGTCCGTTGAAGCTGCCTGCTTCAACCCCGCCCTCGACGTCATTCTGCCTTACCTTCTCCTTGACGTAGCTGATTGCGGTACGGGAGTTATAGTTCTCGGAGGACCGGGCAACAATGTGCTGGTAGGTCTTGGCAGACAGCAGGACAACGGTAATTGCAAGGATTGCAAACAGCAGTAACAAAACAACCGGAAACAATACATCAATGGAGTGGTTCTTTCTCGTATTCTTCATCGTTTAAGAACCAGTCCTTTCCAGTACGACATAGACCGGTCTCAGATTGGCGCCGTTCACCCGGTAGTCGACAAACAGGTGAGAGGTATCGTAGGTAAGACCATAGGTCTCTTCAATGACTTCCAGGCTTTCCGGGTATCTGCCGTTGGCGGCATAGTAGTCGGTGATGTCCCTGGTCAGGGCGTTTTCCAGTGTCTCTTTCTGACGGGACAGGTTGCGGGAAGATACCGAGCTGGTACCCACGGCAAAAACCACGATGATCAATACAAAGATCATCAATGTGATCAGCCATCTTGGAAAGGTACGCCTGGTATGGAAATGGTTCATCATCGACTCCTGCTTATAAACTGCTCATGATGCTCAGCAGCGGGAACATGACACTGAGCAGAATGGCACCGACCAGTACGGAAAGCACAATGATCAATGTCGGTTCAATCACTGCCAGCCGGTTGTTCAGGCTGGTATCAATATCATTCTCATAGAGATCGGCAATCTGGCCCATGACACTGTCGAGGCTTCCGGCCTTGGAGCCGATGGATGCCATTCTTGCGTAGATGCCGGTAAAGATCTGATGGGACTTCAGGGAATCGGAGAGATCTCTTCCGTCTTCCACTTCTTTCCGGCAGGCGCTCAGCTTCTCAGCGAAGTCAGGGTCTTCATTCAGTGCTTCAGAAAGCTCCAGGCACTGATCCGGGTTCAGCCCTGAATGAAGGGTAAGGGCCATGCCGCTGGCAAAGCGGCAGGCAGCGATCTCTTCATTGGATCTGCGGATACTCTTGAAGTGTCTGCCGATTTTATAACGCAGGGAGCCTTTGCCGGAAGACAGCTCCACAGCAAGAAACAGGCACAGGATCGCAGCCAGGATCAATACAATGGTCAATGCATACTGACGCAGTACATTGCCGATGTTGTACAGGGTCAGGGCAAGACCGGACATGGAAGTGCCCAGTTCTTCAAATACCTGGGAGAATACAGGCATGACATTGACTAACAGGATAATGATGACCGCAACCATCATGCCGGTCATAATGAGGGGATAGACAACGGCATTCCGGATGGAGCGGCGTACGGTCTCTTCCCGGTCATAGTGATCAGAGAGGGAAGACATGACATCATCCAATGAGCCGGATTCTTCACCAATGCGGGTCATCTGTACCAGGTAGTCCGGGAATGCCCTGGTTTCAGCAAGGGCAGAATAAAGATGGCCGGTGGAATCATAGCTGTGCAGGATGGCAGTGAGCAGTTTCTTGTCTGCTTCACTGTCAGTCTCTTCATTCATCATCGTGATGCCCTCAACACTGGAGATGCCGGCTTTGAGGATCACTGCCATCTGTCCGCAGAATGCTGAGAGTTCATGGTTGTTTAGCATGGCTTTTGTCATAGGTGTTTATTCTCCCTCAATAGTTGTACTGAACATAGTAGTTGGTTCCGTTCTTGGTGTAGGAAGCGACATCGCTGCCTGCTTCATAAGAGCCCAGGGTCGGATCCATCAGGGTCCATGTCTTGCCGTCGAATTTTATGACGCCATCTACCCAGCCGGTTCCTTCCAGATACACAGAGATCCAGGCATGGTATACCTGCGAGGTATAGCCTACCTGTAACTTGGTTGGAATGCCCTGGCTGCGTAACATGGCACACATCAATGATGCATAGTCGAAGCAGATACCGGTCTTGCATTCCAGGGTGGAGTCCGGATCCGGAATATAGTTGGCCGGCGGGTCGCTGGCCATCTCCTGGTCATAGGTGATGTTGGTGGTTACATAGTCGTAGACTTTGCCAATGTACTCAATATCTGTATCGCATTCTCCGGAAAGCTGGATGCCCAGCTGTACACAGCTTGAGTCTTTGGTGTAGTTGATGTACTGGCTTGGATAAAGATAAGGGCGGAACTCATCATTCAGGGTAACGGAGAAACTGCCGGAGAGACAGACTGCATAGTTGTCACCGGAGATCTGTTCAAACACATTGATCTGATAGGTGCCGTCTCCCCCGGTCAACGGGAAGTCCTCTGCACTGTTCAATTTCAATGGGTAGGGATAGACTGTACCGTCGGGGTTGGTGATCTGGATCTGCACCTTGGCTGCACTGCCGGTATAGGTCACAAAGACATAGCCTTCGGAAGTGTTGGAGTAGTCAATTTTGCAGGTGCCGGAATAGTCATTCAGCACCAGGGTGCCCGGGGCTTCTGCCATCAGCGGATCCGTAATGGTCGTTCTGGTTCCTGCCTTGGGGGAACTGGAGACATCTGAGTTTGCTGAAGAACAGCCTGCGGTATTGAAAAGAAGGCCCAGGGCAGTGAACAGGATACGGGTTGTACGCATCGTTCTCTTGATCACCTGCTAGACCTCCTGTATGCATGATATTAACCGTTGTTCGGGGTAATGGTAAGAATCAGATGTAACTGGTTTCCGTTGTTGTCGGAAATATAGACATTGTAGGAGCCGTCCGGCTTCGGGAAGGTAACCTCTCCGGTATCCTTATCAATGGTGCTTGGCAGAACCGTCTCACTGCTGTCGGTAATGGCATAGATGGAATCATAGTCAATTCCGGATCCGTCATCTTTGACAAAGAGATGGACCATGCCGTCTTTCATGTACTTGTCAGTGACTTCCGGTATTGTTTCATCGACATCAGTGACAGAGATCGTTTCTTCCTTGTACTGTCTTGAGATCAGTGTGACATCTACGGTCATCTCACCGTTGGTAGCCGGGTGAATAACATAGGTGCCGTCATTCTCTTTGGATACCTGCTGGTAGGTATTGCCGATCACTGCGGTGACATGTTCAATCGGCAGGATGGCCGAGATACTGACACGGTAGGTAATGGTATTGGAATCATCCTTCTCTTCGGTCAGTGTGAATCCCGGTTTGAGGAAGAATACCGGCAGACAGCAGAAGAAGACAATGATGACTGCCAGGATGACCCGCTGCAGTGTGCTCTTGGATTTGCGGTAACTGTTGTAATCTGCCAGGGTCTCCAGTTTGAAGGAGGACTGGTTCCAGTGATTCACATGCAGGATGTAATCCAGCATGGTCTCTGCGGTATCAATGTCAAGATCCGGTGCCTTGTCAGGATTCGGATTGTCAGAAGTGACGCCCTTTGCCTCAAGTGCCTTGGAGCATAACAGATCATTGTACTGATCCATGACTGACAGGAATACTTTCGGGTCAGAAGGAATGGAATCAGATGCCAGGATCATGGAGTAGGTCTTCTGCAGCACATCCTGGGTGTCGTATTCATTCTGCAGTTTTGCATAAGCGCGGTGATATTGGTTCTGGCAGGTGGCTGCGAACAATGCCGCAAAGGCGTCACTGTCGCCCACCCGGATTTCCCGGATCAATGACCGGATATAACTGTAGTCATATTTAGCCAAGTTGGTCAGGCCTCCTTCGCAGCTGCCGCATTATACTTTTCTGTCACTCTTGTATCAGCCAAACCCACCAGCTGGTGCACATTGTCTTCCGGCTTCTCGCTCTTTTCAGCAATGCCGTACTCATATTTGATGACATGGTTGCCCGGGTCGCTGTTGTACTCTCTCATCTTGGTATCAATTCTTGCCAGGAATAACTTGATCTTATCATCGCTGCCTTCATCGAATAAGGCAAGGTAGCGGTTGCCGCCGTTCTTGCCGACAAAGCAGAGACTCCTGGAAGCCAGGCTCATGATCATTGAAAAGTCCTGGATGGCACGGTTGCCATCTTCTCTTCCATACTGCTCATTGATCTTCTGGATGTTGGAGATACAGAACATCAGACAGCAGAAGTTCTCCGGCAGTCCGTTCTTATCATATAAATCAATGTTGGAATCAACAGAGAAGCGGTTGGCCATCTTGGACAGCGGGTCAGAGTTGACCGCACTGGACAGGCTGGCAAAGTCTTTCTTCTGTCTTGCGTACAATGTGAAGTCAATAAAGATAAAGATAAAGGTTACGGCAAGTACCAGCCATAACAGAATACAGAGCAGTTTAACATCGGAATCATTGGCGATCTTCTGACTTACTGCAGGGTTCAATAGAACCTGAGACATACAGATCGCAGCCAGTGCAACGAAGATGACCAATTGAATGGTCTTAGATACATCGAGTTTTTTCATAGAATGATATCCCCCACAGACCCAGGATCCCCAGATCAACAAGATGCTGAATCTACTGACTATTTTACTATGATTTACTGCAGCAGAACGATTAAAATGCCGGGAAACGATTATTTTAGCCAGGTAAAGAAACCGGCATAAACATAGGCGGTTTCCAAGTGCCCCTCAGCATTCCTGGAACGAATTTTGATGACAATTGTGCCAGAAAAGGGACGAACCTGCCACCAACTATAAACCAACGATATACTTCCGGTAGATGAATGTGGGAGTTCTATCTATTTTAGGTACCAGTAACCCTCCCACGTACGTCTTGTGGGAGGATTACTTTTATGAAAGAGAACTTCAAGAAAACATGGCAGAGGTGGCTCGCATTATTCATGGCTGTAACCATGGTAATGACCAGTGGTATTATCTCTACCAACCAATCATTAAGAGCAAGCGGTGAAGATAGCACACAGGAAGTTGCTACTGATCCGAATGCGGGCGGAGAAAGCGGTGGCGGTGATGTTGCGGCCGATCCAGCACCTGCAACAGATGCAACTGAAATGACGGTGCAGGAAGAAGACCCGCCGGCTTCAGAAGAAGAAACTACACCTACAGACGAAACTGATGAGGCAGTTCCGACCGAAGAAACAATTGTGGAAGAGACTCCGGCACAGGGAGATGAACCTGTACAGCAGGATGTTCCTGCTGTAAGTTTTTCCGTGGACGCTCCAGCTACAACGTATACAATCACATATACAGACAACGGCAACGTTACATACAGCAGCAAGCCGGAAACTGTTAATGCAGGTGACAGTAACCTGACATTTGTGGTTGCTGCAAACGAAGGATACAAACTGACATCAGTTAAAGTGAATGATGAAGAAGTGACAGGATCTAACGGATCATATACAGCGACTGTCACAGCAAACAGCACAGTAAATGTAACTACAGAGGCTGTCACACCTACAATCGTTTCACTGAAAGTATATTTCAGTTATGAGAATGGTAATATCGCCAGTGCGACATATAGCACGGAGATTGCAGCGGGATCGGAATATTCTGTTCCGGTACCTTCAATTCCAGGATATACAGCAATGATAGGTGAGGATGCTGCTCCAGCAACAATTACCGGAACTGCTGAGGAAGCCCCGATTGAAATCACGGTCACCTATAAAGCTGGTGAAATATATTATACTGTCACGCATCATTATGAAGTTGTAAATGCAGTTGACCACATTGAAACACAGACCATTGCAGGCGCTGTGGGTGAGGAAACGAAAGCTGCTCAGACAAGTTTTGATGGGTATGATATCAACAATTACAATGTCAATGATTTTTCACAGGCTACACTCGTAGCAGGAGCAGACATTAACATTGATATCTACTACAAGTTAAAGACCGTATATCTTAATTACAATACTGACGGCGGTTCTTATGTAGCACGTCAGAGCGGTAAATATGGTGAAGAGGTATCTGTAACTGACACCATTCCGACAAAACAGGGTTATACCTTTGATCGTTGGTATACCGATGCAGAACATAAAACTGAAGCTGGTGCTACAGTTGCGCTGGATAACCTGAATGGTGTTACCCTCTATGCAGGTTGGACAGCAGCAAACACTACATATTCAATCGCGTACTGGAAAGAACAAGTCACAAAAGGTCAGTATGATCTTGAGGAATATGTTCCGGGCAATACCGCAACAGTCGGCAGCAAAGTGAGTGGCAGCGCAAACGGGAAATCATATAGGTACTTCACGTTTGATCACGCAGATAAAGATGTTGAGGTTAAAGCAGATGGCTCAACAATAGTCAATGTGTACTTCAAGAGAACGGTTTATACATTAACATTTAACTTGAATAACGATAATGCAAATCTGTCAATTAATGGTCAGACATACACAGGAAGTAGCTATACCGTCGAGATGCGATTAGGTGAAGATATCAGCAGCAAATGGCCGACAGCTACTAATGTCACAGTATCAAGAGGCAATAAGTTTGAAGGCTGGACACAAACAAAATATTTTAATGGTGGTACGATTTATGTATCTAAAAGGCTGGTTGCGGATACAGATATATTACCATCAAATGGAACCACACGAACTTATTATGGATATTATCCAGGAAACACCCAAAAATACGAATTACATTATTATCTACAGAACGCCAATGATGATGGCTATACAGATTCACCGGATTATCAACAGACAGCATATGCACAAAATACGTTTTTAGCAAAGACAATCCTCGGTTACGAACATGATTCAAGTAGGGATAAAGGTTACTATGCGCAGGATGGTAAAGAATGGGTATATGTGCAAGAATTCTATTACACGAGAAACACCTACAATATTGAATTTTACAACAACAATAAGTTGTATCAGACAGTTGAAGATGTGAAATTCGAACAAAATATAAGCCAATACAATATTACGAATCCAACAAGACCGTCCGGGATCAAATCATATATGACATTCCAGGGGTGGTATACAAATGTGCAATGTGTCGGAGAACCATTTGATTTCACAAATGCCACAATGCCTTCGTATACTTTGGTGTTGTATGCCAAGTGGGCTCCAAAAACAGTGACAGTGCAGTTTAATACTGATGGTGGTACGTCAGTAGACTCACAGGAAATTACTGCTGGAACTTCAGTAGCAAAACCGGCAGATCCAACGAAAGACGGGTATGTATTTGATGGCTGGTATACTGATGCCAACTATACGACAACATATGATTTCAGTCAGCCGGTTGAGAAAGGCACAACAATCTACGGTCGTTGGACTAGAGCAGAATATGCTGATTATACGGTCAAGTTCATAAATTCAGACACTGGCGAAGAAATCGCTAACAGTAGTTATACAAGAACGAACGTTAAAGTCGGCACTACAGTTTATGTCCAGGCAAAGACATTTAAGGATTTGATCGCAGACAAACTATACCGCTCACTGACAATTGACGCTGATTCGAAATTGAATATAATCACATTCTATTATTCGGAGCCAAAAGCCATCGCATACTATGCTCAGTATGTTGATGAAAAAGGCAATGCGCTTGGTGACAAATTCCAAATCGGCACAACTGAAAAACAAACACAATATGTATTTGCGCGTGATTTTAAGGAACAGCACCCTGTGCCAGATGGATATGAGCTTCAAAATCCGTTTGTGGTATTGAGCGTTTCCAGTGACGAGAATGACAATGTGGCAAAATTCATTTGTAGTAAATTTGTTGATGTAACATTGACTGCAAACAGTAATTCAGGCGAATATTCTGGAGTACCAATTACTGCCGAAGGATACAGCGGATTTGCAGATACAAGCGTGTTTACAAATGGACAACTTGATTCAATTATTGCATCGACAAGTCAAACTGACGTAGGCACTTATGTGACCTCATTCGATACGAATGCGCCTAAAGAAGTTACTGCGGACGATGGTACGATTTATCGGATTAAATATAATACCGGCACTCTTACTATTACAGCAGCACCGTTAACAGTCACAACCGGAAGCGCTAGCAAGGTATATGACGGGCAGCCGTTAACCAAGGCAGACGCAACAATCGGCGAACTTGTA
>JAKVJO010000044.1 GCA_022486935.1 Solobacterium sp.
CACGACTGCCATGACAGATGATGCGATGTGTGAGATCGATTCACTCGCGGACTATGATCTGACACAGACTGCAGCCAATGAATATGATGTGAAACTGGTGCTGCTGGATCATGAAGAAGATGCGCTGAAGCAGGCAGATCTGCTGATGAAGCACCTGTATGGCGAAAACGGCATCTATCATATCCAGGCAGTGAAAGACCTGCTGCCCGGACCGGCCGGAAAGTACCGGCGTACGCATACTGCATTTGCGTTTGATGACTGGAATCTGGTCAAGGGAGATATCAGACATGCGAAGTAAAATGTTTTTGCTGGCTGGCGGACCTGGCGGCAGTAAGAAAACGGCAGAGCAGCTGAAAGAAGCACTGTCCTGCTGTGAAACGGTACATCCAAAAGTGGCATATATCGGTACAGCAAGCGGAGATGCAATCCCATTCATGCACTGGTTTGAGAGACCGCTGGAAAAAGCCGGGGCAGAGTCGGTGACCATGGTTCCGCTGTGCGGCACAAAGCGCAATATACTGCAGGCCAAAGAACTCCTTACCCACAGTGATGTGATCTTCATTTCCGGCGGGGAAGTGGAAGATGGCACGCAGGGGCTGGATATTGAAATCCGGACCATGCTCAGCGAACTGCTGGAAGAAGGCAAACTGTTTATCGGATTGTCTGCCGGCAGTATCATGCTGGGAAGGGCATGGCCGCACTGGGAAGATGAAGATCATCATCCGGAAGATGCCTCCCTGTTTGACTGTCTGGGGTTTGCCCATCCGATCTTTGATACCCATGCGGAATCAGAAGGATGGCCGGAACTGCAGAAAGCGGTGGAACTGGAACCGGAAGGCTTTACCGGCTACGGAATCCCGGCCGGGGAAATGGCAGTGATTGATGAACATGGGGATCTGATCCCCAACGATCATCTTGTAACATGCGTGAATGAAAACGGAACTGCAAAGCTGAAATAAAGATGTCCCGATCCGGGACGCCTTTTCGAACTCTGATCTAATGAAATGAATGATGATCCGGTGCAGTGCCATCCAGCAGATCCTGCAGGCTGACACGCTGCAGATACTCATGGATCAATGCGTCCAGTTCATCCCACATCGGCAGTGTCTTACAGATGGATTTCTGTGAACAGACATTATGATCGGTTTCAAGACAGCTTACCGGTGCCAGACTGGCTTCTGTCAGCTGCAGGATTTCATCCGCATTGTAGTCTTTGGGATCCCGGTTCAGCCGGTAGCCGCCGCCATTGCCCCGCACCGCATCAACCAGCCCGGCCCTGCTCAAAAGGGCCATGATGCTTTCCAGATATTTCTCGGAAATGATCTCGCGGTTGGCAATGTCAGAAAGACGGATCAATGAACCGTCATTGCGTTTGGCCAGATCAATCATGACCCGCAGTGCGTATCTTCCTTTGGTGGATATCAGCATCTGACACCTCTTTCTAATAACCTATTGACATTGTAGGTTATGAATGATATCTTGTCTACATCCTGAAATACGGGAGATGAAAGGAATGCACATGACTGCTTACAGAATGATTCACAACACATGTTCCAATGCGTGCTGCTGTTGCTGTGAGAAATCTTCAGCATCCCTTTGCTGTGCGCATTGCCTGTTGTGATTCTGTTTTGAAATAGAATCAACGGAAATACGGATATGAGCGGATGCTGAAATATGCATTCGCTTTTTGTTTGATCAGGAAGGGGAAACAGATTCATGGACTGGACATTTATCCAACAGTATTACCCCATGTATGTAACAGCTGCCGGCCTGACTGCCAGGATTGCCCTGTACGGTATCCTGCTGTCACTGCTGATCGGGATGATCTGCAGCTTCATTCAATACTACAGAGTTCCGGTGCTGAGACAGATCGCATCTGCGTATATCCAGCTCAGCCGGAATACACCGCTGCTGGTGCAGCTGTTCTTTCTCTACTTCGGACTGCCGAAACTGGGAATCGTCATTTCTTCAGAAGGATGCGCAGTGATCGGTCTGGCGTTTCTGGGCGGATCGTACATGTCTGAGTCATTCCGGAGCGGGCTTGAGGCAGTGGAACCAAGTCAGACCGATTCCGCAAGAAGTCTTGGCTTTGGCAAAGCACAGGCAATGCAGTACATCATCCTGCCGCAGGCAATGGCAGTCTCATTTCCATCCATTGCGGCCAATGTCATCTTCCTGATCAAGGAAACATCAGTCGTCAGTGTCATTGCCCTGGCAGATCTGATGTATGTCGCAAAAGATCTGATCGGTCTGTACTACAAGACAGATGAAGCACTGCTGATGCTGGTGATTGCCTATCTGGTATTGCTTCTGCCGATTTCGATACTGGCATCGATTCTTGAAAGGAGACTCCGCCATGCAGGATTTGGGGATTAGCATTCTGTTCAAGGGAACCAACTTCCTGCGGCTGTTACAGGGGCTGTGGGTCACCATCGAGATCAGCCTGATCTCGGTCGGGCTGTCCGTTCCGCTGGGCGTTCTGTTCGGAATGTTCATGACATTGAAGAACCCGGCTGCCAAAGCAGTCAGCTGGCTGTATCTCAACTTCATCCGCATCATGCCGCAGCTGGTTCTGTTGTTCCTGGTGTACTTCGGTGTCACCAGAACATTTGGTGTCAATCTCTCGGCCTGGACCAGCGCAATCATTGTCTTCACGATCTGGGGCACCGCGGAGATGGGAGATCTGGTGCGCGGGGCACTGATCAGTATTCCCGGACATCAGTACGAAAGTGCTGCTGCCCTGGGGATGACCAGACTGCAGACCTACCGCTACATCATTATCCCTGAAACGCTGAGACGCCTGCTTCCGCCGGCCATCAACCTTGTCACAAGAATGATCAAGACAACGTCACTGGTGGTACTGATCGGCATCGTAGAAGTATTGAAAGTCGGCCAGCAGATTGTTGACGCAAACCGCTTTGAATATCCGACCGCAGCACTCTGGATCTATGCAGTGATCTTCCTGCTTTACTTCCTGGTGTGCTGGCCGATCTCGATCGCAGCGGGAAAACTGGAACAGAAATGGAGACAGTGAATATGAAAGAACAGATGCAGCTTCAGGTAACGGGCCTGAAAAAGAATTACGGCAATGAAGAAATTCTCGATGACATCAGCCTGAGTGTACATGCCGGCGAAGTGGTGGTGGTTCTTGGACCATCCGGCTGCGGAAAGAGTACGCTGCTTCGATGTCTGGACGGCCTGGAGCCGATCAATGGCGGAACAGTCAGTCTCGATGGTGAAACGGTAACTTCCAAAGCGGCAGATCAGGTGCGCATGCACCAGAAGATCGGCATGGTCTTTCAAAGCTATGATCTGTTTCCGCATCTGAGCATTCTGGACAACATTACAGCTGCACCGATTCACGTACAGCACAGAGATCGCAAAGAGGCAGAAACTGAAGCGAAGCAGCTGCTGGAACGGGTTGGATTGAGTGACAAGCTGAATGCCTATCCCCGCCAGTTATCCGGCGGACAGAAACAGCGGGTGGCGATTGTCAGGGCACTGTGCATGCACCCGGAGATCATGCTGTTCGATGAAGTGACAGCAGCGCTGGATCCGGAGATGGTCAGAGAAGTACTCGATGTCATGCTGGAACTGGCAGATCAGGGAATGACGATGATCATCGTGACCCATGAGATGCAGTTTGCCAGGGCAATTGCAGACCGTGTGCTGCTCATGGATCATGGCAGGTTCATTGAAGAAGAACCGCCGGAACAGTTCTTTACAAACCCGAAAACAGAACGGGCGAAAGAATTCTTGAAGACATTTACATTTGAAAAACGTTTATCAGCCGAACAGTCTTCGGCAGTGATATGAAAAGGGAGGATTGAAATATTATGAAACAGTTCAGCAGATTGATTACATCAGTGCTTGCCGCATCACTTCTTGCCATGGGGTTATCCGGATGCGGAACGTCCGCAGATACTGCATCTTCTGCAGCCGCATCTACTTCTTCCGGTTCCTTCAGGACTGTAGATGAGATCAAGAGCAGCGGTCAGGTCACCATCGGTGTATTCAGTGACAAGGCGCCGTTTGGCTATGTGGATGAGAATGGAGATTATCAGGGCTACGATGTCGAGTTTGCCAACCGCATCGGCACTGACCTTGGCGTCAAGGTCAACTTTGTCTCCGTGGATCCGGCCAGCCGTGTTGAATTCCTCGAGACCGGCAAGGTGGATATCATCCTTGCCAACTTCACCGTGACAGATGAGCGGGCCGAGAAAGTGGACTTCGCATTGCCTTATATGAAAGTATCCCTGGGAGTTGTCTCTCCGGATGGCTCTGTCATTACAGATGTCAGCCAGCTGGATGGCAAGACACTGATTGTTGCCAAGGGGACAACAGCAGAGACTTACTTTGAAAAGAACTATCCGAATGTAAAACTGCAGAAGTATGACCAGTACGCAGATGCCTATAACGCACTGCTGGATGGCCGCGGCGATGCATTCTCAACCGATAACACGGAAGTGCTTGCATGGGCACTTTCCAATCCCGGCTATACAGTAGGCATTACTTCTCTGGGTGACACCGATACGATTGCACCGGCTGTCACCAAGGGCAACTCCACACTGCTTGACTGGCTGAATGAAGAGATCAAATCACTGGGTACAGAGAACTTCTTCCACAAGGATTATGAAGATACCCTGGCACCTGTGTATGGTTCTTCTTCCAACCCGGATGATCTGGTTGTGGAAGGCGGCGTTGTTGACTGATCCAGAACAAAAGGCAGAGCGATCTGCCTTTTGCTATGCCTGCATGTCACTGAACTGCTTCCCAGTGATCTGTGCTGCCATTGACCGCATCAGTCAGCTGACTGTTGGCTGTGATGTTATTGTTGTCGATTTTCTGATTGTATTGATTGATGTTGGTAGATCTGTAGATGGTTCCATTATAGTAGAAGGCATATGCTTTCCAGTTGGCGTGGTCGTCAGTGTCACTTGGATAGGCATACAGGATCATGGTTGCAGTTCCATTGATGGTGACATTCTTCGGCCGCCAGTACAGGGTGTCTCCGCTGTTGTACAGTACAGCATCATTGAAGATGGAAGACACGCTGGTTGATGGGAATTCTTCCAGTGCCTTCATTGCATGAATCAAGTCGGTGTCAGAATAATACTTCGACAGTGTTTGGGCTGTTTCACCTGCCCTCACAAGATAGGAATCCAGATCGGTTCCCAATCCCCAGCTCATACTGCAGGTGCCGTCTTTGGCAACTGAGACAGTGATGATCTGTGCCTTGCCATTCTTATTTGGGAGGCCGGAAGCACCTTCAACTGCCACTGTGGACTTTCCGTATCCGGCAATGGAAGCAGCGGCAGAATAATCTGATGTCACTGTTCCGCTGGCCGCATCATAGTAGTATGTCGTTTCTTCGCCGATGGACTCCGTCATATATGCGGATACTGCAGCGGCTTTGGCAGAACGGACATTTGCCTGGTCTGCAGCAGCTTTTGCCTTGGCGGTCTGTGAAGAAAAGATCGGAACACTGACCGCGACTAAAACAGTTATGATGGCAACCACAACCAGAAGCTCGGCAAGCGTGAATCCATCTGTTCGGTGTGTGTGGCTCTTGTTTGTCGGGTACTTCGTCATATGACGATATTATATGGGAATGAAGTCAGTCTGCGCGTCGATTGAGAATCAATTCAATCTCTTTCACGCTATCGGCGAAGTGAATCTGTTCATAATCGCTGCGCTGGTAGAATCCAGAAGAGATCATGACTTCAAACTGCTGCTTCAGACAATCGTAGTATCCATTGAGATTCAGCAGGATACAGACTGCATCTTTCTGCTTCAAACGGACCAGTGAAATCACTTCGGCAATTTCTTCCAGTGTGCCCGGACCGCCCGGCATGGCTATAAAGGCATCTGCCAGTTCAATCATCTTTGATTTGCGCTGTGACATGGTATCAGTCAGATACTGTTCATCCAGGCTGTCATAGCCTTTGCCCTGGGCAATCATGAATTTGGGCATGACACCAATGACTCTGCCATTGGCTGCTTTGACATGATCTGCCAGGGTCTTCATCGTACCGACGCCGGCTCCTCCATAGACAAGGGTGTGATGCTGAAGTCCGATCCAGCTTCCAAGGTCGCAAGCTGCCTGATCATAGATTGGGCTGTTTCCGTGATTTGATCCCAGATATACTGCAATGTTCATCGTACGTTCATCTCTTTCTGAGTATGATTATCGCACAGCAGGTGAAGATTCTTATTGATAATGAATATCAATAAGAGTATGATCTTGTAGGAAAGAAGGTACGTATCAAATGGAAGAACGCGTTATCATCGAGCCGGATAATCCCTCGATTGAACGGATTGAGTCACTCTGTATTCACTGCGGCACCTGTGCCAAGACCTGTCATCAGCAGATCTCTGTTCACGGCTGCTACGATATCAATGCTTCAAAAACAGGCATCTGCATTCACTGCGGTCAGTGTATTCTGACCTGCCCGAAGAAATCCCTGGTGGAAAAGAAAGAATGGCACCAGGTACAGGCTGCCATCGATGACCCGACCAAGACGGTTGTCTTCATGACCTCCCCGAGTGTTAGGGTTGCATTCGGCGAAGTGTATGGCAAGAAGCCCGGTGACTATGAACAGACCAAGATGGTCGGCGCATTGAGAATGCTCGGTGCGGATACCGTGTTTGATACAACCTTTGCGGCAGACATGACGATCATGGAAGAAGCCAGCGAACTGATCGACCGCATCACCAACAAAAAGCCGCTGCCGCAGTTTACCTCCTGCTGCCCGGCCTGGGTGAAGTTTGCCGAGACCTATTATCCGCAGCTGATTCCAAACATCTCTACTTCCAAATCGCCGATCGGTATGTTCGGCCCGACCGTCAAATCCTATTATGCAAAGAAGGCCGGCATCGATCCGCTGAACATCGTGACGGTTGCGCTGACGCCCTGCACGGCCAAGAAGTTTGAGATCCGCCGTGAAGAGATGAATGCGGCAGGTAAGAAGATCGGTCATCCGGAAATGCGCGATACTGACTATGTCATTGATACCAGGGAACTTGGTGAATGGCTGAAGAGCCGCGGCATCAAGTTTGAAGAGATTGAAGACAGCGACTATGATCCGCTGATGCCTCAGGGCAGCGGTGCCGGAGTGATCTTCGGCAACACCGGCGGTGTCATGGAAGCAGCACTCCGCACTGCTTACTGGATGCTGGAACAGAAGAACCCGCCGGCAGAACTGCTGCACTATGAACCGGTGCGCGGTCAGGAAGGGATCAAGGAAGCTTCACTGACCATTGCCGGAATCCCGGTCAAGGTGGCAGTTGTATTCGGCACCAACAATGCCCGCAGACTGATTGAGTCCGGCATTGATTCCTATACCTTTATTGAAGTGATGACCTGCCCGGGCGGCTGTATCGGCGGCGGCGGACAGCCTCTGCACCTGGATGAAGACGCTAAGGCAATCCGCCAGCAGCGGATTGACGGCCTCTATCAGAAGGATGACAAATGCACGATCCGGTATTCCCATGAGAATCCAGAACTCCAGGAGCTTTATCAAGAGCAGTACGGCAAACCGCTGAGTGAATACGCAGAAGAATTCCTGCATACGTTCTACCATGACCGTTCTGCAGATCTTGGTGAAGATCCGAAGAAGTATGCCAAGCCGGTAGAAGCACCGAGCCAGAAGTGGAGATGCATCATGTGCGGCTATATCTACGAAGGCGATCTGACCAAGGAACCGGATGACTGGACCTGTCCGGTCTGCGGTGTCGGCAAGGACATGTTTGAAAAGATTGAAGGCTGATACAGCAGGGAGATTGCAAATTTGCAGTCTCCTTTCTTCTTGCGATCTCATTCACAATGAAAGTGATTTTCATGTGCAAAAAGAGTACTCTCCCAGGAAAGGCTTTGCTATAATGGGCTTAGATATTTACCGGGTCAAAAGAGCTGAAGATCATAAACAGCGCCGAAGGGGCAATCGCACAGAAACTCTCAGGCAAAGGGATTGATCCGGACAATCACTCTGTAAAGGCAGTACAGCGCCGAAGAAGCAATCCCATAGATTCCGGGAGAATCTTTCAGGCAAAACAGACAGAGGTGCACGCAATTTTGTGTGCACTGTTTTTAATGGAAGGAGAATGCACAATTATGGCAAAGAAAACACCACTGTATGATCTCCACGAACAACTGGGCGGAAAGATTGTTGATTTCGCCGGCTGGCTGCTGCCGGTCCAGTATTCCAAAGGAATATTGGAAGAGCACAAGGCAGTCAGGGAACGGGTCGGACTCTTCGATGTCAGTCACATGGGAGAGTTTACCCTCAAGGGTGACAATGTCATCGGCTATGTCAACTGGCTGGTATGCAATGACATCTCCAAGATCGCCCCGGGCAAGGTACGCTACTCCCCGCTGCTGAATGAGGAGGGCGGAATCGTTGATGACCTGCTGATCTATGACATCAGCGATACGGAAATCCTGCTGGTCGTCAATGCGGCCAACCGGGATAAGGACTTCGCCTGGATCAAGGGTCATCTGAAAGACGGCATTGAACTGGAAGACATCAGCGATACGCTGGCCCAGATTGCCATTCAGGGACCGAAGGCAGAAGAAGTGATTTCCAAAGTCTGCGATGCCTCACAGCTTCCGGTAAAGTACTACACTTTTACAAAAGAGATGGAAGTGGCTGGTGTCAAAGGACTTGTATCAAGAACCGGCTATACCGGAGAAGATGGATTTGAATGCTATGTACCGGCTGCGGAAGGCGCAAAGCTGTATCAGGCGCTGCTGGAAGCGGGCAAAGAGGAAGGCATTGAACCATGCGGACTTGGCGCCAGGGATACGCTGCGTCTGGAAGCGAGCATGCCGCTGTACGGCCATGAGATGACCGATGAAACTGCACCGCAGGATACCGGCCTGGACCGCTACTGCAAGATGGCCAAGGAAGACTTTGTCGGTAAGGCTGCACTGGAAAAGCGCACCTATACCACAACCAGAATCGGCCTGAAAGTGACAGACCGCGGTATTGCCAGAGAGCACTGCGATGTGTATGACAAGGATCAGAAAATTGGTGTGACCACCAGCGGAACATTCCTGCCATATCTTGGCGGGGCATATGCCATGGCAATAGTAGAGAAGGATCATTCAGAACTTGGAACAACGCTGTACATCGATGTACGCGGGAGAAAACTGGCAGCCGAAGTCGTTGCACTGCCGTTCTATCATAAATAAAAAAAGAGGAGAGAAAACAATCATGAAAATCGAACAGGGACTGCTTTACACAAAAACACACGAATGGGTTAAATTCTTGGATGACACAACTGCATTGATCGGATTGACGGACTATGCACAGAATGCCATGGGCGACATCGTATTTGTATCAATCAACGAAGGTGACTGCACCAAGAGTGAAGTAATGGGCGACGTGGAATCCGTCAAGGCAGTCAGTGACATCTATGCACCGGTTACCGGCAATATTTCCGAAGTGAACCAGGCACCGCAGGATGATCCGGCTTCCGTCAACAATGATCCTTATGGAACATGGCTGTGCAAAGTCACGGATATTACCGATAAAGAAGAACTGCTGGATGCGGCTGCTTATGAACCGCTGTGCGAGAAGGAACCGGAATGAACTACGTCGTCAATACCACTGACGAACAGAAGGAAATGCTGAAGGCCCTCGGTCTTGAGAAGATTGAGGATCTGTACCGGGATCTGCCGGAAGGGACCAGACTGGATCATCCGCTGAACCTGCCGGAAGGAATGACAGAGTTTGAAGCATATGACCGGATGAAACATCTGGCAGCTGAAGACAAAGTCTATCCGACCATTTTCCGGGGAGCCGGGGCATACCGCCATCTGATTCCGTCAGCTGTGAAGCATATCACTTCACTGAGCGGATATGTAACTGCATATACGCCATATCAGTCCGAACTGTCACAGGGTATCCTGCAGGGCATGTTTGAATACCAGACCATGATTGCAGATCTGACCGGCATGGATGTTGCCAACGCATCAGTTTATGACGGCGCGGAAGCTGCAGCCGAGGCAATGATCATGTGCCTGGATCCGCATAAGACCAAAGTGCTCGTTTCAGAAACAGTCAATCCGGAAGTGCTGGCAGTGCTGCATACCTATGCACACGCAAAGGATGCAGAGATTGTCATGATTCCGGAAAAAGATGGACATACGGACAATGAAGCATTGGCAGGACTGCTTGGCGCAGATACTGCCTGCGTCTATACCGAACAGCCCAACTACTATGGACTGCTCGAAGATGTGACAGAACTGGTCAATACCGCCCATGCCGCTAAAGTGAAAGTCATTACCGGCGTGAACCCGACTGCACTTGCACTGCTGAAGACACCGGGGGAGTGCGGCAGTGATATCGCTGTCGGCGAAGGACAGAGCCTTGGTCTGGATCTTGGGTTTGGCGGTCCGTACTGCGGCTTTATGGCTACCCGCAATGCAATGATGCGCAAACTGCCGGGTAGAATTGTCGGTGAGACGACTGATCGCAATGGCAAACGCTGCTTTGTATTGACACTGCAGGCCCGTGAGCAGCATATCCGCAGGGAGAAAGCTTCCTCGAGTATCTGTTCGAATCAGGCACTGTGTGCATTCCGTAATTCTGTCTACCTTGCCGCATTGGGGAAGAAAGGCTTTGAAGAAATGGCAGAGAACTGTCTGACGCTGGCACACTATGCCGCTGAACAGATCACTGCCCTGGATGGCTACTGCTATTCCTATCCGGGAGAGTTCTTCCTGGAGTTTGCAATTCATACACCGGTACCTGTATCAAAGATCAATGCACTGCTGGACGAGCATGATATTCTCGGCGGTCTTGAACTTGGAGAAACGGACATGCTGATGTGTGTTACAGAAGCCAATACCAGAGAAGAGATTGATACACTGGTATCACTGCTGAAGGAGGCCGCAAAATGAACCTGATCTATGAAGAATCACATGCCGGCCATCGCTGTGCAGTATTCCCGAAGGTAGATCTTCCGAAGTATCAGCTGAACCCGGAAATGAAGCGCGGCACACCGGCTGAACTGCCGGAAGTATCAGAGTGCGAACTGGTGCGTCACTATACCAATGCCGCAAAGTATACGTTCGGTGTAGACAACGGATTCTATCCGTTGGGTTCCTGCACCATGAAGTACAATCCAAAGGTCAACGAAGAGACAGCATCCTTTGAAGGCTTTACGGATATCCATCCATTACAGCCGGAGTCAACCGTACAGGGCGCATTGCATGTCATGTACAGTCTGGCTTCCAGACTGAAAGAGATCACCGGCATGGATGCCTTCGGACTGCAGCAGTCAGCAGGTGCCCATGGTGAATTCACCGGCATGTGCATGATCAAGGCATACCATGAATCCCGCAATGATACGGGGCGCAAAAAGATCATTGTTCCGGACAGTGCCCATGGCACCAATCCGGCCAGTGCGCACATGTGCGGATTCGAGGTTGTCTCGATTCCAAGTAAGGATGGACTGGTTGATCTTGCAGAACTGGACAAAGTACTGGATGACACGGTTGCCGGATTGATGCTGACAAATCCGAATACACTGGGTCTTTATGATTCCGGTATTCTCGAGATCACAAAGAAAGTACATGACGCCGGCGGACTCTGCTATTACGACGGTGCCAACTTAAATGCAATTATGGGGGTATCAAGACCAGGTGACATGGGCTTCGATGTCATTCACCTGAATCTGCACAAAACGTTCTCTACGCCGCATGGCGGAGGCGGTCCGGGTGCCGGGGCAGTTGGCTGCAAAGCACTGCTTGCACCATTCCTGCCATCGCCTGAAGTCAGTGAGCATGATGGCATCTATTCCCTGACTTCACCGGAACACACCATCGGGAAAGTCCGTACGTTCCATGGCAACTTTACAATTATGGTACGCGCGCTGACCTATCTTCTGGTCCTGGGCAGAGAGGGTGTCAGAGAGACATCCATGAATGCTGTACTGAATGCGAACTATCTGATGCACCTGCTGAAGGATGTATATCGTCCGGCATATGATGTTACCTGCATGCATGAGTTCGTACTCAGTCTGGAAGAACTGAAGGAAAAGGAAGGCGTTCCGGCAATGGATGTTGCCAAACGTATGATCGACTACGAGATGCACCCGCCGACCATGTACTTCCCGTTGATTGTCCATGAAGCACTGATGTTTGAACCGACAGAAACTGAATCGATTGATACGCTGAAACATGTATCGGATGTCATGCATACGATCTACAACGAAGCGATCAGCCATGATCTGGATCTGTCCAAGGCACCATACACTACCGAGTACAGCCGGCCGGATGAAGTCAATGCGGCACGGCATACCGTTCTGAAGTATGAGCATCACTGAACTGTATACTGTTTTCAGTGATTCCTTTGATCCATACAGCAACCTTGCAAGAGAAGAAGCACTCTTGAATCTCTGCAAAGAGGGACAGCTGTATCTCTATCTCTGGCAGAATGCCAACACAGTTGTCATCGGCAAGAACCAGAGCGCACTGCGGGAATGCAGAATTCAGCAGCTGGAAGAGGATGGCGGGCATCTGGCCCGCCGTCTTTCCGGCGGCGGTGCTGTCTACCATGATCTGGGCAATCTGAACTTTACCTTTGTGACATGGAAAGATGACTATGATCTGCACCGGCAGTATCAGGTGATTCAAAGGGCACTGGAAACCTACGGGATTCATTCGGAATTCTCCGGACGCAATGATCTTTTAATTGATGGAAAGAAGTTCAGCGGCAGTGCGTACTGCTACAGCAAGACGGCCTGCTATCACCATGGCACCTTGATGGTGGATGTTGATCTTCAGAAGGCACAGCAGTATCTCAATGCCAGCAAGGCAAAATTGCAGGCACATGGCGTAGACTCAGTCCGCTCAAGGATCATCAACCTGAAGTCGGTCTGCCCGGATCTTACCATCGGGGAATTGAAGCGGTCGCTGGTAACGTCCTGTGAAGCGGAATATGCACTTCAGGCAAAAGAAATCACAGTGCCTGCAGATGCCGGTAAATACGGCAGCCGGCAGTGGCTGTACCGCAAGGAAGCAGAACGCGGATATGAATGTTCCAGAAAACTGAGCTTTGGCGAAGTGACAGTCCGCTTCTCTCTTTCAGACGGCCTGATCTCTGATCCGGCTGTGTTTACAGATGCCATGGTGGACGACTTTTCTGATCAGCTTGAAACACTGATGAATGGAACAGATACCAGACAGCTGCCGCAGATTCTGAAGGCATCTGACCTTCCGCATCGGGACGAACTTGCAGAAATGATGGAGGAAGTTCAATGACAGCATATGATTTCATGATCATCGGTGCCGGGCCGGCTGGTTATACTGCAGCGATCAAGGCAGCCCATCTGCATCAGTCGGTGCTTCTCTGCGAAGAAGACCTGGTTGGCGGCACCTGCCTCAATGTCGGCTGTATTCCAACCAAGGCGCTGATCCACGCCTCTCAGTATGTAGAGAGTATTACTGAAGCAGAAGGCTTTGGCGTTCATCTGAGCGGCACCTATGAGCCTTCAGCATTGCAGGCATATAAAGACGAAACGGTGCTGAAACTCAGAACCGGCGTGGAGACACTCATCAAAGCAAACAAAATTGAACTGGTCAGGGGGCATGCAAAGATCACAGCAGCCCATCATATCCAGGTCAATGATACAGATTATGAGGGAACACACATTCTGATTGCGACTGGATCCAAGCCGGCCATTCCGCCCATTGAAGGTGTCAACGAAGCAGGGATCCTGACTAGCAGCGATCTGTTGAATCCCAATGATCATCCATTCAATCATCTCTGCATTATCGGCGGCGGTGTCATCGGCTGTGAGTTTGCCAACCTGTATGCCAATCTTGGAAAACGGGTGACCATCGTAGAAGCCAAACCGCATATTCTTCCGGAAATGGATGCGGAGATATCACAGAACCTGAGCATGTTATTGAAGCGCAGAAAAGTGAGTATCCTGACCGGAGCCGGTGTAACCAAACTGGAACCGGGCAAAGTATGGATCGGTGAGAAGTGCGTGGAATGCGATGCCATCCTGATGGCAGTCGGCAGACGCAGCAACGCTGAAGGCCTCTTTGATGGAGATCTGATTGAGATGAACCGCAGTTGCATCAAAGTAGATTCCTCCTTCCGTACCAATCTGGAAGAGGTATATGCCTGCGGAGACTGCGTACAGGGCATCCAGCTTGCCCATTATGCCGAAGCCTGCGGAGAGTGGATTGTGGAAACGGCAGTGAACGGAACTTCCCATATCCATCTTGAAGCAGTGCCGGCCTGTGTCTATCTGAATGATGAAATTGCCTGCGTCGGCATGACGGAAGCACAGGCAAAGGAACAGGGCATCACTTATCGCATTGGCAAATATTCCATGCTGGGCAACAGCCGCACGGTCATTAAAAAAGGCAATCGTGGATTTGTGAAAGTGCTCAGCGGGGAGGACGGAACGGTCCTTGGCTGTGCAATGATGTGCAGCCGGGCATCTGATATGATCATGCCGTTTGTAGATACGGTTGCACACAGGCGGAACCTGAAGGAATTATCAGAACTGATCTACCCGCATCCGAGTTTCTGTGAAGGAATCAAGGAAGCATTGGAAGATACAGACAAAGATGCGATCCATGTGATTTACCGAAACTGAAGAGAGTGGGATTCTGCAGACATACAGGATCCCATTTTCATATGAAAAGCACAACACTCAAAATGCCCATATACACACCGGCCATGATCAGCGGCACCATGCCGTCCCAATAGCCGGCCTGCACACTGAGGCCATAGTATTTAACATAGCAGACAAGACTGACAGCAGTCGCCGCCAGGGCAACAATGATCAGAATCCAGGCACATACCTGTGTAATGGATGACAGTCCATACAGTGCGTTGATTTCGTTCATTGCAAGCATGCACCAGCCGACAATCAGAAACAGTTCAGTGGTAACCGGGCGGTTCAGCTGATAGTAGGTGATCGCCATCAATACGATGTAGGAAATGATCCCACCCCAGAGAATGATACTTCCGGAGATAATCTTCGGGCTTCCTTCGGGAAGACGCATTCCGTTGATCAGTACAATGACAGATGCGATCCCGAGAACTGCGGCAGGCAATAACAGCCAGCCGCTTTTCATCATTCTGCACAGAATACCGTGCCTGACATGATATCTGTCAGACGCGGAGGAATGTGCGATTCCTGTATCCTGTATCCTCCTTTTCTTATGCACTCACCGGTTTGATACTCCAGCCGGTGTTATAGCTGATTGATACTACTTCCACTTTACTGAACGGTGCTGTCTTTCTGCCATTGGAGGCTGGTGTCATAAACTCTATGAATGGTCCTGACTTCTGATTGGCATGGAGGCACTTTACCTTCAGTTCTTCTCCCTCATAACGTACGGTAGATCCAGGTTTGACTGTCTTCCGTTCTCTTCGGATATTCACATGTCC
>JAKVJO010000045.1 GCA_022486935.1 Solobacterium sp.
CCGGCTTCCTTCAGCACGCCCTCGCGGACTGTACCTTGCCTTCGGCTAGCGCTTTGGTTCATGTTGCCATATACGCGCAGTGGACTTTCACCACCAAGTTATCACCCATGTCGGGTGTACCTGAAAAGAAGCCGGACAATTTCCGGCTTCTGTATGAGATAAAGCAGAGATTATTTACGAAGGCCAAGCTTCTTGACCAGTTCGCGGTAACGGTTGACATCAGTCTTTGCAAGGTAAGCCAGCAGCTTCTTTCTGCGGCCGATCATCTTCATCATGCCGCGTGCAGAAGAATGATCCTTCTTGTTAGCCTTGAAGTGCTCAGTCAGACGGTTGATCTGTTCTGTCAGCATAGCGACCTGAACTTCAACAGAACCAGTATCGCCTTCCTTGAGTCCGTAGTCCTTGATAATCTGTGATTTAACTTCTTTTTCCAACATGTTATTTTCCTCCGTTTATGTTGTCAGTCCTTCCATACCGAGCATGTCGTCCAGAGGAGGTCGATATTCCCAGCGTGAAAGCCCATTTATAGTAACATCCAAAATCCGCTTCGTAAAGCATTATTTCAGTACTTTTTTATAGTTTCTGGAATCTAGTCAGGGTGCTGACCAGGCGGGCAAAGTTCTCCATCCCGGGATTCACTGTCGTCAGTGTCCTGCCCTTCCGGCGCAGGATCAGTCCGCCGTTTTTAGAACGCTCCACATGATCCAGATCCGTCATTTTGCATTTCTTGACTCTGGCAAAGCCTACCTGGATCAGCAGTGTACTGTCTGTCACACTGACTTCATAGCGCTCTGCCGCAATCACGATGATCAGGCCGACAAAGGCAATTACAAGCCCGGCATTCAGCCAGGCGGTGGTAATTGGCACCTGCCCGCTCAGGATCAACAGATATACCAGGAAGAACAGTCCCATGCCAAACCAGTAGATCACAGAATAAACCTGCTTGAACTGCTTTGACATCTTGACGGAATAGCCGGAAGCTTCCGGGTGATCCTTGTTCATCATCAGCTTCTGATATTTCCGTCTGGTCAGTCGGTCGGCAAACCAGGCCAGAATCATGGCCGCTGCTGCAATCAGATACTGTGCACCGCTCATTGATATTACCAGCTTTCTTTACTCAATCAGGAAGAAACTCTTCCAGTACATCATTCAAAATCTCATAGCCATGCCCGCACGCCCATAGATAGTGTTCATCTTCCTGAATCAGGTTCTCCTGTTTCAGTTTTGCGACTGCCTTTGGATATGCCTCATCAACAGAGACATGGAACATGTCCTTGAACCGCTGTTGATCCATGCCCTGCTTCAGCCGCATGCCCATCATGAGCATCTCAAACATCAGATCCTCTTTTGAAAGTTCAATGTCGGTATGGGCACAGGGATCACTGAGATACTCCTTCATACTGCGGGTATTGTCGTAGCGGTGCGTTCCATCTTTTCCGCTGGCCCCGAGTGAGATCCCGTAGAAGTCTTCATAGTTCCAGTAGGCACAGTTATGCATGGACTGTTTTCCGTCTTTTGCAAAGTTGGAAATCTCATACTGCTGATAGCCAGAAGCCGGAAGTGTCTGACAGATCCATTCATACATGTCTGCTTCAAGATCTGCGTCGCATGGACTCAGGTGCTTTGCGGCAAATACCGTATGCGGTTCAATCGTCAGCGAATACAGTGACAGATGATCCGGGTTCATGGCAATCGCCTCCCGGACAGTCTCTTTCACCTGCTCAAGCGTTTCCCCTGGCAGTGAGTAGAGAATATCCAGTGAGATGTTATCGATGCCATGTGCTCTCAGCAGTCTGACTGCCTGATCGGTATCTTCTTTGGTGTGGTGCCGGTTCATCAGTTTCAGCAGTACAGGATCACCGCTTTGAAATCCGATGCTGGCCCGGTTGATGCCATGCCGGTAAAGCAGTTCTGCTTTCTCTTCATCCAGTGTTTCCGGATTGATCTCAATCGTATACTCCTGAACACAGCCGGTATAGGGATCCAGCAATGTCAAAAGCTGATCCAGCTGTTCCGGTTCAAGCGCAGTCGGTGTTCCCCCGCCGATATAGATGGTTGAGCATTCCGGGTTGATCTTCTTTGCGCTCAGTTCGCTCTTCAGGGCTGCCAGCCACTGGTCTGCAGCAGAAGGCTGATAGCTTTGATGCGGAAAGTCGCAGTAGGAACAGATCGTTTTGCAGAATGGCACATGGAGATAAAGATGATCAGTTCTTTTTGACATCCGGATCATCCATGGACAGCACCGCCATGAATGCCTCCTGCGGAATGACAACCGAGCCGACAGCCTTCATGCGCTTCTTGCCCTCTTTCTGCTTCTCCAGCAGTTTATGTTTACGGGAGATATCGCCGCCATAGCACTTGGCCAGAACGTTCTTGCGCAGTGACTTGATATTGGTGCGGGCAATGATCTTGCCGCCGATCGCAGCCTGTACCGGGATTTCAAACTGCTGCTTTGGAATCAGGTCTTTCAGACGCACGGTGATTTCATTGCCGCGGCGGTAAGCATCGCTGCGGTGGATGATGACACTCAGTGCATCAACCAGATCTCCGTTCAAAAGGATATCCATCCGGACCAGATCTTCCGTCCGATAGCCGATCAGTTCATAGTCCAGTGACGCATAACCCTTGGAACAGGACTTCAGTTTATCGAAAAAGTCGAAGATGATCTCGGCCAGCGGCAGTTCATAGGTAATGGAGTTGCGGCCGGTATCAATCACTTCCATGCCTTTGTAGATCCCGCGCTTGTTCTGGCACAGATCCATGACAGCACCGATGAATTCATCCGGTACCATGATCTCTGCTTTGACATACGGTTCTTCGATATGATCAATTCTGGACGCATCCGGCATCTTGGCCGGGTTGTCCACTTCCATCATTGAGCCATCGCTGACATAGACATGATAAATAACAGATGGTGCCGTAGCGATCAGGTTCAGGTTATACTCCCGCTCCAGACGCTCCTGTACCACATCCATATGCAAAAGACCAAGGAAGCCGCAGCGGAAACCAAAGCCCAGCGCCTGGGAAGTCTCCGGTTCATACTGCAGTGAAGCATCATTGAGCTGCAGCTTATCCAGGGCATCATGCAGGTCTTCATATCTTGCCGCATCACTTGGGTACAGGCCGCAGTAGACCATCGGATTCAATCTTCGATAGCCGGCAAGCGGAGCTGAGGCAGGATTTTCTGCACTGGTAACCGTATCACCGACATGGACATCCCGGATTGATTTGATAGATGCCGCAAACCAGCCGACATCCCCGCATACCAGTGTCTTGACCGGTACTTCTTTCGGGTTGCGGATACCGGCTTCCAGTACTTCGTATTCAGCACCGGTTGCCATGAAGCGGATCTTGTCACCGACATGGATTTCTCCCTCACGGACTCTGACCAGGGCAATGACACCCCGGTAGGAATCATAGATGGAGTCAAAGACCAGTGCCTGCAGCGGTGCTTTGGGATCTCCCTTTGGAGATGGGATCTTCTTGACAATCTGTTCCAGCACCTGATCCACATTGACGCCGGTCCGTGCGGAAATCTCCGGTGCTTCTGAGCAGTCCAGACCGATGATGTTTTCAATCTCATGCTTGACGAAGTCCGGCCTTGCGTTGTTCATATCACACTTGTTGATGACCGGCAGGATCTCCAGGTCATTGTCCAGTGCGAGATACGCATTGGCCAGTGTCTGTGCCTGCACACCCTGGGTCGCATCAACAACCAGAATTGCGCCTTCGCATGCCGCAAGCGATCTGGATACTTCATAAGTGAAGTCGACATGCCCTGGCGTATCGATCAGGTTGAACAGATACTCCTGACCGTCTTTGGCATGATAGCTCAGCTGTACGGCATTCAGTTTGATCGTAATGCCGCGTTCCCGTTCCAGGTCCATGTTATCAAGCAGCTGTGCTTTCATATCACGTTCCTTGACGGTATCCGTCATTTCCAGGATACGGTCAGCGAGTGTCGACTTGCCGTGGTCAATATGGGCAATAATACAGAAATTGCGGATATTCTTCTGATCCATTAATCAATGTTCTCCTTTAAGTTCAGTCAAACTGCTTACCGACCAGTGCTCTTCCGGCACCGTTGGCAAAGGCAGCGGCACTCATGCGGCTCTTGCCTTCCGGCTGCAGTTCATAAATCTTCAATACACCGCCATTGCAGGCAATCTCCATGGCTTCATCCTGAAATCCCAGAATCGTTCCGGGTGCTTCTGTGACTGCTTTGATTTCTTTACGGGCTTTGAGGAACTTGATGCGCTTTCCTTCCACCATGCCGTAACCGATCGGCCAGTCAATCAATGCCCGTACATGATTGTACAGAGTATTGATCTCTTCTTTGGCAAATGAGACCTGTTCATCTTCGCGTGAGATATTGCGGGCGATACTGACCAGGGATTCTTCCTGCGGAATGCCCGGCAGATTGCCTTTCAGATACTCCGGCAGTGCAGTCTTCAGCAGCGTTGCGGAAGCTTCTTCCAGCGCGGTATTCAGTTCTTCTGTTGTTTCATCCGGTCCGATTTTCACTTCATTGCAGGCATAGACCCTGCCGGCATCCATGGCATGGACCATCTCCATCAGACAGACACCGGTTTTGGTATCTCCTGCCCAGACGGCATGATGCACCGGAGCTCCGCCGCGGTACTTCGGCAGCAGTGATGGATGGATATTGACACAGCCGTACTTCGGGGCCGCCAGGATATCATCCGGTACAATCTGGCCATAGGCACAGCAGACAATCAGATCCGGTTTGAGATCCAGTACTTCCTGGGACTGCAGGCGCAGTTTTACCGGCTGCAGCACCGGGATATGGTACTGATCTGCCAGGGCATGCACCGGTGTCGGGGTCAGGAGATGTTTCCGGCCGGTTGGCTTATCCGGCTGGGCAACTGCCGCAACAATATTGTATTTTTCATCAATCAGAGTCTGCAGGATATGCACGGCAAACTCCGGTGTTCCTATGAATACGACTTTCAGATCATCCATGGCGTGAACCTCCAGTTAATTATTATACCGTAATTGCGGCATTTCATTGCATTTTAAGAACCGCTTTGCTATAATTTTTCCGCATGTGTTGAATAGGAGGTGTCGGTATGGCAAACATCAAGTCTCAGAAAAAGAGAGCGCTGACCAATGCAAAGAGTCAGGCAGCGAATGCAGGCAAGAAAACTCAGCTGAAGTCTGCTGTCAAGAAAGTCATGACAGCTGTTGAAGCTAAGGATAGTGAAGCAGCAGCCAAGGCATATGATGCAGCGAATTCTCAGCTTGACAAGGCTGTTTCAAACGGTCTGAAAAAGAAGAACTACGCTGCCCGTCAGAAGTCCCGTCTGGCTAAAGCAGTCAATTCCATTAACAAGTAATTCAAACTTAAATTGATCAATTAAAAATACCCTCTGTTCATTCAGAAGGTATTTTTAGTTTTCTGATGCCTGAATCCATAATTCGCGTTCCTGTTTGAGACTGTCCTGTTTTGTCTGATCGCTGATTTTTTCAATGATCAGATCCAGTTTGGATATCTGCCGTTTGCAGTACTGCAGATACGCTTCACTCTTTTGTTGCAGCAGGATCGGCCCGCACTGCAGTTCAATGCTGGAATACGCCTCATGGAACTCCAGACTGATTTCCATTGCAACATAGTCATGGCTGCGTTCATGGATCAGTACTTCATGGACGATCGTCCAGTGATGATCCGAAATCCAGGTACGCAATAATGTCAGATCCGTATTGCTTTCAATGATCAGCTGCTGAAACTGCTTCAGCTTTTCAATATCATGATCGATGATATCCCGGATGGTAAAGAACCCCATGCCGGCGATCACTGCCGCATTGGCATCTTCAGGCACGTTTCTGAATCCATCTGACCGTACGGTCAATATCTGCTGTTGCAGATGTGCCTGATGGATGTTTTCTTCAGCCGCACGCAGCGGTCCTGCCGCAACGTCGCAGGCATATGCCCTGTTGATGATTCCCTGCTCTACCAGCATGATCGGCAAGCGGGCATGGTCTGTACCGATATCAGCCAGTACCATGCCCTCTCTTACCATGCCGGCAATGACTTCCAGCCGGCCCATATATTATTTATCGAAGAAATCTTTCAGACGCTTGGAACGGGTCGGATGCTTCAGCTTACGGAGCGCCTTGGCTTCGATCTGACGGATCCGCTCACGGGTCACATTGAATTCCTTGCCGACTTCTTCCAGTGTCCTGGTACGTCCGTCATATAATCCAAACCGCAGACGGAGCACTTTTTCTTCCCGGTCAGTCAGACCGCCGAGAACGTTGTTGATCTCATCTTTCAGAAGCTGGTTGTTGGCATACTCATCCGGGCTCATGGCATCTTTATCTTCAATGAAGTCACCGAGGTGGGAATCATCTTCCTCACCGATTGGTGTTTCAAGGGATACCGGCTCAAGGGCAATCTTCTGAATCTCACGGACCTTTTCAGGAGAGATGCCTTCCATATGCTGGGAG
Source organism: Solobacterium sp. (assembly GCA_022486935.1). Lineage (GTDB taxonomy): Bacteria > Bacillota_I > Bacilli_A > Erysipelotrichales > Erysipelotrichaceae > Bulleidia. The sequence goes on from JAKVJO010000045.1 coordinate 6,469, forward strand.
ATCTCTTCCGGTGTCGGGTCACGGCCCAATTCCTGTACGAGCTGACGCTGTACACGGGTAAGCTTGTTGATGGTTTCAACCATGTGTACTGGGATACGAATCGTTCTTGCCTGATCGGCAATGGCACGGGTAATTGCCTGACGGATCCACCAGGTCGCATAGGTACTGAACTTGAATCCCTTGGTATAGTCAAACTTCTCGACTGCCTTGACAAGACCCATATTGCCTTCCTGGATCAGATCCAGAAACAGCATGCCCCTGCCGACATATTTCTTGGCAATGGATACGACCAGACGCAGGTTGGAAGAAATCAGGATGCTCTTGGCTTCTTCATCGCCCTGCTCAATGCGCTTGGCAATCTCCGGTTCATCTTCCGGCTTCAAAAGAGGTACACGTCCGATTTCCTTCAGGTACATCTTGACCGGGTCATTCAGCTGAACGCTGGAGCTCTTGCCGGCATAAGTGGACAGTGATGCAGTCTTACGGCCATGGGAACTGGTGACAACCGTCGGTTCTTCCTCTTCCTCGGCAGCTTCGCCGTCTTCGGATTCCTCGTCGGTATCATCGTCGCCCTTCTCGTCGCTGTCATCCAGCAGTTCGAGTTCGGTATCATCCATCTCTTCGATATCATCATCTTCAGAAATCTTGATCTTTTCGCCGGAGAACCAGTTCCAGAGATCTTCCATGTCCTGATCGGACAGATCCAGATGATCCAGGGAAGCCATGATATCTTTCTGAAAAATGGCACCGTCTGCCTTGAAGACCGCAACATAGTCGACCTTGAGTTCTTCAATGGTCTTCAGTTCCTTGCGCTTGCCTTCATGTTTATAGACATCGATATCCGTATGTTTCTTTTCTTCGCCATGGTATGCCTTCTCAGCACCCTTGGCTTCCTGCTTCAATGCCTTTGCGGGCACCTTCGGCTGAACATACTCTTTCTTGGCGGCAGTCTCTTTTCTGGATTCCGGCTTTTTGGTTTCAGCCTTCTTCCCTTCTGCCTTTTTTGTCTCTTTGACTGCTTTCTTCGGCTCTATCTTGACCTCAGCCTTTTTCACTGCAGTCTTCTTTGCCGGCTTTTCAGCAGCCTTTTTGACCGGTGCTTTTTTCACCGGTGCCTTGACTGCAGTCTTCTTGACTTCAGCCTTTCTGGCAGCCGGCTTTTTGGTTTCTGCTTTTACCGGCTTTGTCTTGACTGCGGTCTTCTTCACTGCAGCAGCCTTTTTGGCAGGCGCTTTCTTCACGGCTTCTTTTTTGACAGCCGCTTTCTTTACGGTCTTCTTTGGTTCTGCCTTCTTCGCAGCCGTCTTCTTGACTTCCTGTTTCTTGGGGGCGGTCTTCTTCAATGGCTTGGTCTCCTTCTTAGTCTTTTTCACTGTTTTCTTCATCAATATACCTCCGTAAATCCCTCAGACATTCCTGATATTCATTGACAATCAGCTCTCTGCTTTCTGCATTCAGCGGCTCACTGAGCTGCTGACGGAATGCTTCGGTCTGACTCTTCTTGACACTGATCATGATTTTCCGGATCGCTCCGTCAATCAGTTTTGAATCATATGGAAGTTCAAATTCGGCCGATGTCGCAAGATCTGTAATCATGTCTTTCAGCGACTGGTCCGGGGTGGAATCAATCAGGCTGTTGACTGTCACTTTCCCGCTTCGCCAGCCATCCACAATCATCATGGCCAGCCGGTTGCGGTCTTTGTCCAGCAGGTAGCCGAGCTTTTCTTCATACTGCGTGGATGCGGCAGGATGTGCCATCATCTGCGACAGGATCAGCTGCTCTGCTTCGGCGGTGCCATCCGGCACTCTGGACGGTGCGCTGCGTACGGGCTGGGCATACACGGGCAGCGGACTGCGGGGCTGATACTCGATGTGGAAGCCGCTGATGGATGCGAGTTCATCCGTGAAGTGTTGGCGGTCCATTTCATCATCCAGTTCAGCAATCTCTGCCTGGGCTTTTTTGACAAACTCTTTCTTCTCCAGATAGTTATCCAGATTGGTGTGGTTTTTGAGGTAGTTCAGGGCGAACTCCATCCAGGAGATTTCCCGTTTTGCAAGCTGCTGCAGTGCTTCTGCACCATCGCTGCGGATAATCTCATCCGGGTCTTTGCCGGTGCGGTTGTCAATGACAGTGACTGCCGCATTGGCTGCCCTTGCCATCTTGGCTGCCCGCCATGTCGCATGCTGGCCTGCCTCATCGCCGTCATAGCAGAAGACGATTCTGGGAGACAGTGACTTGAGCAGTTTGATCTGATGTTCTGTGCAGGAGGTACCCAGGGTACAGACTGCGTTGTCCATCCCGGCTCTTGCAAAGGCAATGACATCGGTGACCCCTTCACAGACGTAGAGTTTTCCCTGTCTTCTCGCTTCGCCCCTTGCCCGATGGGCATTGTAGACGATGTCGCTTTTTGAGAAGAGCTCTGTATCGTTGGTGTTGATGTACTTGGCCGGATTGTCTTTCTCAATGGTGCGGGCGGAGAAGCCGATTGGATTTCCCCTGGCATCATGGATCGGAAAGGTGATTCTGCCGCTGAATACATCGTGGATCCCGCTGGATCCGGTACGGATCACATTGCAGGCAGTCATGTCACTGTCCGCATAGCCTTTGGCCTTGAGAAACTGATACAGCACATCGCCGTTGGGATTGTAGCCAATCTCAAACTTGTGACGGATCTCTTCGCTGAGGCCGCGCTGATCCAGGTAGTCTTTTTCCTTTGAAGCAGTCTCGGTATTCATCTGGTACATCGTATAGCGGATCGTTTCATTCAATACGCTGTACAGGGATTCACGGTGCGGATCTTTGGGCCTGGTGTCTTCGGCAGGATTGCTGGACAGCTGGAATCCGACCAGATCTGCCACTTTGGCAACCGCTTCCGGGAAGCTCACCTTCTCATAGTTCTGTACAAAGGTGAATACATTTCCGCCGGCGCCGCACACGAAGCACTTGTAGATCTGCTTGTCCGGGGAGATGGACATCGACGGCGAGTGATCTTCATGGAACGGACAGAGGGCAACATAGGATTTGCCCTTCTTATGAACCTGCAGATAGTGGCCGATGACATCAACGATGTCAGCCTTCGATCTCAGTTCACTGATTTCCGCTTCACTGATCTTTGCCATTGCTGTCCTTTCTGTCGATTAGAATCTGATTTCCTTACAGATCCGCTGGCGTACTTCTTCAACGCTCAGACGTTCCTGTTTCATGGTGTCACGGTCACGGATCGTAACGGTTCCATCCTGTTCCGTCTGCTCATCGATGGTAATGCAGTACGGAGTGCCGATTTCATCCTGGCGGCGGTAGCGCTTGCCGATGGAGCCGGCTTCATCATAGTCACACTCGAAGTCATAGCTGAGATCATTGCGGATCTTTCTGGCGGTTTCGCCATAGGTCTTCCGCAGCGGCAGGATCGCTGCCTTGATCGGAGCGAGGATCGGGCTGAAGTGCATGACGACTCTGGTATCGCCGCTCTCCAGTGTTTCTTCATCATAGGCATCGGTAAAGAACATGAAGAACAGACGCTCAACGCCGACTGCCGGTTCGACTGTATACGGCAGGTATTTCTCATTGGTGGTCGGATCAAGGTATTCCATGTTCACGCCGCTGGCATTCTGATGGTTGGTCAGATCGTAGTCGGTGCGGTTGGCAATGCCCCAGAGTTCGCCCCATCCCCATGGGAAGTGGTATTCAATATCAGTGGTTGCCTTGGAATAGAAGCTCAGTTCTTCCTTTTCATGGTCACGGTAGCGCAGATTCTCCGCATTTCCGCCAAGACTGTAGATCCAGTCCATGCAGAACTTCTTCCAGTATGCAAACCAGTCATCATCAGTACCCGGCTTGCAGAAGAATTCCATTTCCATCTGTTCAAATTCACGGGTGCGGAAAATGAAGTTGCCCGGGGTAATCTCGTTGCGGAATGACTTGCCGATCTGGCCGATGCCAAACGGAAGCTTCTTGCGGTATGCACGCTGTACATTCTTGAAATCAACAAACATGCCCTGGGCTGTTTCCGGTCTCAGGTAGATGGTGCTCTTGGCATCTTCCAGGGTTCCCTGGAAGGTCTTGAACATCAGGTTGAACTGGCGGATCGGGGTGAAGTTATGACCGCCGCAGTCAGGACAGGGAATGTTGTTGTCCTTGATGTACTGTTCCATCTGATCCTTGGACCATCCCTCGCAGGATACGGTGCCCTTGGACCATTCTTCAATCATCTGGTCAGCGCGGTGACGGGTCTTGCAGTCTTTGCAGTCCATCAGCGGATCAGCGAATCCCTTCAGATGTCCGGAAGCCTCCCAGACTTTTGGATTCATCAGGATTGCGGCCTGAATTTCAACATTGTTCGGGTCTTCCTGGATAAATTTCTTCTGCCATGCCTTCTTGATGTGGTCCTTCAGCAATACTCCGTAAGGACCGTAGTCCCAGGTATTTGAAAGCCCCCCGTAGATTTCGGAACCCTGAAATACAAATCCCGTATTCTTGGCGTGGTTGACAATCTGATCAAACGTCTTCTCCATGAATAGTTAATGTCCTTCCTATTAATAGTCACTAAACCTTAGCAGTATAGCACCCGAAAGGACCTCATTCAATGGCAAAAAGCCGGTTATAAAGCCCGAAAGAGCGGATTTCAATGCCCTCATGTTCCTTCAGGATACCCAGTAAGAGACTCAGGTCTTTTGTGGTACCGCTTACAGAGCGTTCAACAATGTCATACTGGCTCAGGTCGGCCTTGTTGATGAGTCTGAACTGTTTCAGCTCGGGTACACTCATCAAGGGTACACCTGCCCTTCTTGCACAGTCGGAACAGAGAAAACCGCCGTCCTTGATTGAAACTGCAGACACTTTCGTACTGCCGCAGATCGCACATTCTTCCACATTTGGGCCGATACCGGAGCAGTCCATCAGTCTTGCAAGATAGATGGCCATGATAAGATCTGTCTTCTTGCCCTGGTTCAATAGATCAAATCCGGATTCAAGCAGATCAAAAGCGGATCTTGAAACTTCCGGATCCGCATCTTCATAACAGAGGACATCTGCCGCTTCCGCCAGTACTGCCGAAGCCAGTGACGCCTCCAGATTTTCGTGCATGTAGCGGTAAAACGATACTGTCCTGGCAGTTTTCATCCGGAAAATCGTCTTGTCATCACGGTAATCCAGCTGAAATCTGGCTCTCGTATATGGCAGGATGGATCCGGCATTCTTCGAAGTCATCTTGCGGGCACCGGCAGCGATCAGGGAGATCTTCCCTGCTTCTTTTGTCAGCACGCTTAAAATGACTGCGGATTCTTTGTAATCAGTCTGCTTCAGGATAAAACCGTCAAACTCATCGTTCATTGTTCAATATTGCCGTATCCGTAAGAAGAAATCTTGGCATCACGGTCGCGCCATTCTTCCTCTACCTTGACATACAGTTCCAGATCCACCCTGGTCTTCAGAAGTGCGGCAATCTCCTTTTGAGCAAGACCGGAAATCTTGCCGATCATCCGTCCGCTGCGGCCGATCAGAATTGCCTTCTGGCCTTCTTTCTCTACCAGTACGACGGCCCTGATCTCAGTCACTCCGTCTTTGACTTCACGCTGTTCTACCAGTACGGCAGTTGCGTGGGGCACTTCTTCTTCGGTGCAGTGCAGTACCTTTTCACGGATAATTTCAGCAATGCGGAAATCAATCGGTTCATCGCTGACCATATCGGTCGGAAACAGCGGATCCCCTTCCGGCAGGTACTTGATGGTGGTTTCAATCAGATCGCTGAAATCCGTCTGTTCCAGCGCAGAGATCGGAAAGAATTCCGAGAAGGTAAAACGCTTCTGCCAGCTGGTCAGATTGGCCAGTACTTTTTCCTTCGGCAGTTTGTCGATCTTGTTGAGAATCAGAAAGACCGGAACGCCTGCCTGCTTGACCATGTTCAGTACGTGTTCATCAGCCGAGCCATAGGGTCTTGTGCCATCCGTAATCAGATAGATGACATCCACACCGGAAATGACATTGGCCGCTTCCTTGTTCATCCGATCCTGTAACAGGTGGGCACCCGGGTGAATCCCCGGTGTATCGGTGAAGATAATCTGGGCATCCGGGGTATTCAGTACACCCCTGATTTCATTTCTGGTTGTTTCCGGCTTGTCTGAGACAATCGCCAGTTTCTCTTTGACCAGGGCATTGAGCAGTGTGCTCTTCCCGGCATTCGGCCGTCCGGCCAATGCTGCAAATCCGCTTCTCATCGAATGACATCCTCCTGTGAAAACTGCATTGGCAATAACTCTTTCATACAGGAAGTCACTTCTTCTTTCCCGTTCGTAAGATAAATCGGTGTATCTTCATTCAGCAGCTCGCTGAGTACCTGACGGCAGATGCCGCACGGTGCAGCAATTCTCGGCCCGTCTGACACAATGGCAAGTGCCTTGATCGTATCTTTGCGATAGCCGTTGGAGTAAGCCGCAAACACAGCACTGCGCTCGGCACAGTTGGTTGCCCCATAGGATGCGTTTTCAATATTGGCACCCCAGAACTTCTTTCCGTCTGTGGTTTCGATGCAGGCACCGACGTGATACCTGGAATATGGTGCATAGGAATTCTTCATTGCCTTGAAGGCTTCCGCAATCAATTCTTCTTTTGTCATACCGTTCAACTCTCTTTCTTCTCAGATCAGATGCCGCACCAGGATCACCATGGCACAGATCAATGCAATCACCGACGCACTCAGTACTGCACCGGCCGCAAGATCCTTGATCACCCGGATCCGCTCATCTGTCTTCTCAGTGTACAGGTTGCACAGTTTCTCAACCGCAGTATTCAGGATCTCTGTACAAAGCACCAGTCCGATGCAGATCAATACTGCAATCCATTCCATACTGCTCAGCTGCAGCACAAATCCTACAATGACTGCCAGTGCTGCCAGGATCAGCTGAATGCGGATACTGGGATCTTCAGCTGCCAGCTTCATGCCATGGAATGCCGGTATAAATTTCTTCTTCAAACCGTTCATTTTTTCCTTGATATGATCGGATCAAGAATCTGATCCTGCAGGGCGAACATTTCCTTTTCGTCCTTTGGTTTCATGTGATCATAGCCCAGACAGTGCAGCATGCCGTGGGTAAACAGGAAACCGACTTCCCGCTTCAGTGAATGGCCGTACTGTTCTGCCTGTTTCTTTGCATAGTCAATATTGATGAAAATATCACCGAGATCCTTTGCCTCTTCTGCAGTTTCTCCCTTGAACCGGTTGTCATTGATCGCAAAGCTGATGACATCGGTCGGCCGGTCAATGCCGCGGTAATCCCGGTTGATCGTATGGATCGTACGCGAACGAACAAAGGTGACGGAAAGTTCGCAGTCAGAACTGATCTTCAGGATGTTTTCTGCTGAAGCAGCGATCTTTCTGAAGAATGGAAGATAGGCCTCACAGGGGCTGTTGGTGCGGTTAATCAGGGTTATCTGCATGTTTGAACCAGCTTTCTACATCATTATATAGGAATCCATGGTTCACTGAAAGAGATGCGGTTCATTTTCTTCTGTTCGTTGACCGATGGATCCCTTATGCTTTAAAATGAAATCGATTCGGCGCTCATATGAGCAGGAGACAAACTATGTCACTGTCATCAATCCGCTGGGATATGATCCTTGGCGGCTTTGGACTCTTCATGTTTGGAATTGAATTTATGGGTGACGGCCTGAAGGCTGCCGCCGGCGACAAGCTTCGCGACTATATTGACAAATATACATCCAACCCGCTGCAGGCACTCTTGATCGGTATCCTGATAACGATCGTCATGCAGTCCAGTTCCGCTACCACCGCAATTACAATCGGTCTGGTACGGGCAGGATTGATGAATCTTGAACAGGCAGCCGGCATCGTCATGGGAGCCAACATCGGAACCACCATTACATCCTTCCTGATTTCACTGAACTTCGACAAGTTCTCGCTCTACATTGTATTCGTCGGAGCAATGATCTGCTGCTTCGGCAAGAAGCGCAAGACCAAGAACTACGGCAATGTCATTCTCGGCTTCGGCCTTCTCTTCTATGGCTTGAACTTCATGGGCGAAGGCTTATCTGCCATGAAGGATCTGCCGGAATTTGAATCATTTGCCTACTCCATGTCCAACAATCCGCTGCTGGGTCTTGTCACCGGTGCAATATTGACAGCACTGGTTCAGGCATCTGCGGCAACCATCGGTGTCATGCAGAAACTGTATCAGTCCGGAGCAGTCACCTTCCAGGCAGTGCTGCCGTTTATCTTCGGTGCCAACATCGGTACCACGATCACCGGTATCCTGGCTGCGATCGGCGGAAGTCTTGCGGCAAGGCGGACCGCCGGTATTCATACCCTGTTCAATATTGTCGGTTCAACGATCGGCATGCTACTGCTGGTGCCATACTCCAATCTGATCCTGTGGCTGGCGGCGAAGCTGAATCTGTCACCGATGATGCAGATCGCCGTTGCCCATATCCTCTTCAACACCATGACGACGATTGTCTTCTTCCCGCTGCTGAAGCAGATGTGTCAGCTGATCCGTAAGATTATACCGGGTGAAGAGCCGGAGCGTCTGGAAGTTGATGTCGATGATCTCGACAGCAGTCTTGCCAGTCAGCTGCCTTCCACCGGTATTGCGGCATCCACCAAGGCAATCCAGAAGATGGCTGATGTGGTCCGCCAGGATATCAATGAGTGCAAGTCGTTCCTGAATAAACCGGGCAATGCGGAAGACCGTGATATGCTGTCACAGACTGAAGCACTGATCAACTCCTTCGATAAGAAGATCACGGACTTCCTGGTCAAGATTTCCACCAATGCAACATTATCCAAACAGGATACGGAAGATATCCGCCTCAACCTGGAAGTGATCAAGAACCTCGAACGTATCGGTGATCTGTCCATGAATGTCGTTGAA
>JAKVJO010000046.1 GCA_022486935.1 Solobacterium sp.
CATATCATCTACAAGAAAGATCAGCAGGTTACTGCTCATCTTCCTGCGTACGAATCAACGGATATGGCAATTATGAGCGAAGATTCACAGATCGACTATACCAGACGCTATATGCAGGAAATACGACTGTGCAGCTGTGTAGAAAACGGTCAGTTGGATGATTTGAATGAAACACTGAATTATGAACTTGATCATGATCAGAATGAGAATGATCTCCATAACAGACAAGAAAGTTTTGCGGCCTTGGCAATTGTTGTTTCGCGTGCGGCAATTCATGGCGGAATGGATGTGACGCTTGCCTTGCGTCTGCAGAATTTCTATATCCAAAAAGGAAATCATGTATCTTCTTTTGAAACACTGGATCAGCTGCATAAAGAAATGCTTTATGACTATACGCAAAGAGTCTGCAATCTTCACCGTATTGATGCATATACGGAAACAACTAAACGGATTATGAGATATGTTGAACGCCATCTGCATTCTCATATTGATTATGAAGACATGGCTGAATATACACAGAAGTCCAGAAATTACATGATGTCCAAGTTTAAGCAGGAAACAAAAATGTCAGTGGTAGATTTCTGCACCTATATGAAGGTGGAGGAGGCTAAACTTCTTTTGAATCAGACTAATATGAGCATTGTTGAAGTCAGTGAGGAACTTTGTTTTTCATCGCAGAGTTTCTTTACGGCCAATTTCAGGCGTCTGGAAGGAATGACGCCTACTGAATATCGGAAGATATCACGAAATAACTCAAAACAAATAAAATAATCGTATATATCCGCATATATTGATAAAAATAATTGTGAGATGGTATATTGACCATCTCATTTTTGGATATACTGCAAACGGTTACACAAATGAGTTCCGGCCGGATCTCCGTAATGACGAAAGGGGTATTCCACATGACTGAATTTCTTGAAAAACTGCAGATCGTTCTGCAGAAGTACCTGGATCCATTCACACAGAAACTGATGTCCAACAAAATTGTCTCTGCAATTTCTACCTCCATGATGAAAATGATGCCAATCTTTATCGGCGGTGCAGTATTCTCACTGATTGGGAATTTTCCAATCACTGCCTTCACGAACTGGCTGACATCTATCGGGATAAAACCGCTGATTGACAGTCTTGTCGATACGCAGACAAATTTAAATCCATTGATTATATGTTTCATTATTGCCTATACATATGTAAAAAATGAAAAGTTTGATGGGTTGATCGGCGGTGTATTTGCACTGTTCTTCTACTTCCTGGTAATCCCCGCAACAATCGGATCCGGTGAAACTGCAGTAGCTGGCTATGCGATATCATACTTTGGCGGTACCGCAATCTTCTCAGGTATGATTATCGGAATCATTGTCGGTGTTCTGTATTCCTGGATTATGAAGAAACACCTCGTGTTTAAAATGCCGGAATCAGTTCCTGCTTTTGTCTCCAGTTCATTTGAACCGATTTATGCAGGTGTCATAATCTTTGGGCTTGCACTGATTATCAAGGGCCTCTTCAGCATGACACCGTATGGAGATATGTTTACAGCTGTATATGAGATAATTCAGACACCAATTGTAACTGTCGGTGCTTCCATTCCGTTTATGATCTTTATTTATACACTTTGTAATCTTCTCTGGTTCTTTGAAATTCATCCGACAGCGGTGATGTCACTGTACAGTCCGGTCCTGTCCACAATTCTGGCAGGAAATGTACGCGCAGCGATGGCCGGCGAAGCACTTCCATACTTCAAGGAAGCACTTGCATATATGTCCAGTACAATTGGCGGCACAGGATGTACGCTTGGCCTGGTACTGTGCATTGTTTTGTTTGCAAAATCCAAGAGATACAAGCAGATGAAGACGATTGGAGCGGTTCCATGTCTATTCAATGTCAATGAACCGCTGATGTTCGGCATTCCTATGATTATGAATCCGGTCTATCTGATTCCGATGCTGGTTGTACCGGCAGTGAATATCGGGATTATGACGATTGTTTCAAATACCGGAGTACTGAGTTCATACAGCGCAATGGTTGCTGTTACTTCTCCATGGACGATGCCGACAATTATCACTGCATTTCTGGCTGGCGGTATTCCGCTGTTTCTGACAATTGCAGGGATAATTCTGGTAGATGCGTGCCTGTTCTATCCATTCTTCATCGTTGCTGATCGCAGTGCAGTAAAAGAAGAAACAGAACTGGAGGCTTCCGAACTGAATCATACACAGGATACTGCTGTATGAGCTTTCCGGAACATTTCCTCTGGGGAGGCGCCATTGCGGCAAATCAGACTGAGGGTGCATACCTGGAAGATGGAAAGGGAATGAGCCAGATGGATGTGCTTCCCTGCGGAATCATGAAACGTCTGATGGATATTTCTACAGAAATTGACAGCAGTCTGTATTATCCAAGTCATGAGGCAATTGACTTCTATCATACGTATAAAGAAGATATCAGGTTATTTGCAGAGATGGGCTTCAAAGTGTTCCGATTCTCGGTTGCATGGAGCAGAATTTTTCCGACAGGTGAAGAGACAGAACCGAATGAGGCAGGACTCGCTCACTATGATGCAGTGATAGATGAATTATTGAGGTATGGTATTGAGCCGCTGGTAACACTGTCACATTATGAGATGCCTCTTTCCCTGGTCAGAAAGTACAATGGATGGACATCACGCAAAGCAGTGGAACTGTTTGATAGATATGCAGTCACGATCTACAGAAGATTCAAGGGAAAAGTAAAGTATTACATCACATTCAACGAGATCAATACCCTGCAGCTGATGCCGTATCTTGGCGGAGCATGTCTATTGGATAAATCCAGCCCGGATTATCAGCAGCAGATTTATCAGGCAGCTCATCATCAGCTGGTTGCCAGTGCAATGGCAATGAAGCACTGCCGCGAAATTGATCCGGATGCTGAAATCGGCGGCATGCTTGCAGGCGGTATATCCTATGCAAAGACAACACTGCCCGATGATGTATGGATGGCAGTCCGCAACGAGCGTCCATCAACTTACTTCTCAGATGTATTCATGAAGGGCAGTTATCCATACTACATGAAGCGTTTCTTCCGGGAACATCAGGTTGAAATCAGAATGGAAGACGGAGATTTGCAGCTGCTGAAGGATAATACAGCGGACTTCCTTGCGTTTTCCTACTATAACTCGGCAGTAGTCAGCAGTGATCCAAAGGATCAGTGCGTTGTGGGCAACTTTGCCAGAGGAGTAATGAATCCGCTTCTTGAAACCAGCGAATGGGGCTGGCAGATAGATCCCATGGGACTTCGTATTTATCTGAATAAAATGTATGAACGCTATGAAAAACCAATCTTCATTGTTGAAAATGGGTTCGGTGCAAAAGACGTCATTGCAGAAGACGGATATATTCATGATGACTATCGGATAGACTATCTGAAGAAACATGTGATGGCCATGCATGAAGCAATCCTTGATGGTGTTGAAATCATGGGTTATACATCATGGGGGTGCATTGATCTGGTGTCCTGCTCAACCGGCGAAATGGCCAAGCGCTACGGATTCATCTACGTCGACCGTGATAACAATGGCAATGGCAGCAATGCCAGAATCAAGAAAGACAGTTTTGATTACTATCAGAAACTGATTGAAAGTAATGGTGCATCGGCACTGTAATGATATTGAAAAAAACAGCAATGCAGAGTATGCGTTGCTGTTTTGTGAGCTTAATGCTTTGAAATGATCACATTTCCAAGTGCTTCCGGATCATCCATGATAAGTTCCTGGATGAACGGTGCTTTGATCGTTCCGGACTTTGGATTCTTCACACTGTCAATGGATGTCAGTACAGTTGCCTCAACATCTGATTTTTCAAAAGCCAGATCCGTATTGATCATTTCACAGTCAATCAGCTTCAGGTTGGTGCAGTAGCAGAATGGCTGGGTGCCGATAATCCGGCAGTGATCCAGAGTCAGATGATCAGAGTACCAGGCAAGATACTCGCCTTTGATCGTACTGTTTTTCACGGTCAGATGATGACTGTGCCAGAAGGCATCCTTGGTATCAAAGATGCAGTCTTCAATGGTTCCGTCTTCGGTATACTGAAACGAATACTTGCCCTTGAAGCGTACCCGTTTGAATTGGAGCTGAGTGCTGCGCATCATGAAGTATTCACTGACGGCGTTGGTGTCTGACAGTTCAATGTTGTTGACGGACCAGCCAAACTCTGGAGACTCAATATCACAATGGCTCATTGTCACATCACTGCACTCCCGCAGTGCCTTGATGCCATGCAGGCTGGTATTGGAAATGGCGATATGATCTGAATACCACAGTGCTGCCCGGCATCCATCCGTGAGACTGCAGTCTGAAATCTTCAGGCCACGATTATGCCAGAAGGGATAGCGCAGTGCGCAGTAGCTGTTTTCAAGGGCGATGTTGCTGCATTCCTTCAGAAAACTTTCGCCGTCCTTCGGTCCGTCAAAGATGCAGTCCTGGATCAGAAGATCCTTTGATCCGTACAGTGCCCGTTCTTCATCAAACTGCTGATGACTGAGTTCTTTCATATGAAAAAATCCTCCTGTATACAGGGTGATTATCCCTGAATCTGCAGGAAGATACCAATGCTTTGATCTGATGTACAGCTATGCCTGCTGTGCATACTAGCCCTCCAGGCGTGTCTGTTCGCGGTACTTTGCCGGAGTCATTCCGGTCACCGCTTTGAAGGAACGCTGGAAGTGGCTCTGGGAAGAGAAGGCCAGGGAGATGGAGATCTCACATAGTGGCTTGTCCGTAAACTGCAGGATGCGTTTGGCTTCAACGATCTTTTCTTCCAGGATGTAGTGTTCCAGTGTATTGCCGGTAATCTCTTTGAAGTGGGTGCTGAGGTAGGCCCTGGAGTAGCCGCACTCGGCTGCCATGTCTTCCATCATGATTTTCTCAAAGATGTGTTTTGATACATAGCTGATACAGGAAGAGATGATCGGATCATCATGGCTGCCGCACTTCAGTTCCTGTACATGCTCTGCAAAGTCAATAATCATATCCTGGTTCAGTTTCTCCAGACTCACCGCATCGCGTAACAGTTCAATCTGCTGGATGTACAGATCTGAGAGGCGGAATGCCGCACTGTAGTCCATGCCGGCACTGATGGCCGCTCTGGAAAAGACGGTAGCACTGCAGATGCCGATGTTCTTCAGCTGGCGGATTCCGTCAGATGCCATATGACCGGCATTGAGGTTGGGCATGGGACTGAACAGTTCTTTCAGCTTGTCGACCTGACCGTTTCTGACATACATCGTAATGACTTTCTCAATCTGGTAGCTGGAGCTTCCGGTACCTGTTTCGGCAGACTGCAGCGAGTCCTCCTCCCAGTTTTTATTGATGTGATCCCGGTACTGTCTGGGCTGGGTGCTGATTTCAACATCCTCTGCCGTACAGGCAGAATGAGTCAGGGAAGAAGCCAGCAGGGCAACTGTCCAGCTCATGCGGTCCAGTGAGATATCCGGTGCGGCTTCCAGCAGTCCCTGGTATTCTTTCTGCTTTTCTTCCGGAACACTGAGATCCACCAGCAGTTCACTGACCATGCGGGCATCATTGTTCTTCAGTTTGGAAGGCCCCAGAATCAGACAGTTATTCTCATCAATCCGTACACAGCCGTACAGCTGATACAGCGGGGTCACATAAACAGACATCATGGCTTCGCTTTTCAGGATCTGTTTCAAATAGGGCAGAACAGGATCCGGGTACATATGCCGTGAGGAATGGGACGCGATCAGTTCATTGTTCCGGTACAGCCGGGCCGAGGAACTGGTGGCCTTGGCCAGACACAGGCAGAGATTCTTCAGTTCTGGAAGTTCCATGAAAGTTCTCCTTAATTGCCAACAATTGTGACATACAGCAAACATATGTGAAATACAGTCGCCATTATATCAGCTATCCTGTATTCAGCAAGCGCTTACATTCGTAACTACAGGAGGAAAAGAGTTATGGGAAGAAAGTATGACCCGGCAATCATCGTCAAGATGAATCAGAATGCCAGAACAGTGGAGTATGAAGGAGTCAATGTCATCGTCAAGCCAATTCCGGAAGGCGGCGAAGACGGAGACATGGATCCAAGAATCTATGCGTCCATGAAAAATCTGCCATTGATGTCTCATTTCATGCCAAAGCCGAAGAAGAACGCAACCCCGCTGGAGCAGATCCTGCCTTACCGCAAGATGTTCGGCGAATACCAGGGAGACATCATCGCGGATGAGGGGATCCTCACCAGTGAGATCAAAGTTGCCAGTAACGATGGCTATCAGGTACCGGTCAGAGTATACAAACGGCAGTCAGCCGGTGAGAATCTTCCGATTATGGTGTATATCCATGGCGGCGGTTTCTTTGGCGGCGGACTGGATATCGTAGAACAGATGTGCAAACTGCTGGTGCAGGACATTGACTGTGTCTGCCTCAGTGTGGATTACCGTCTGTGCCCGGAGAACCATTTCCCGCAGCCGTTTGATGACTGCATGTCTGTCATTCACTATGCATATGATCACGCTGCCGAACTTGGCGGCAACAGGGATCAGATCGCAGTCGGCGGCGACAGTGCCGGCGGCAACCTGACAGCCTGCCTTGCCCTGAAGGACAGAGATGACAAGACAAACATCATCAAGCTTCAGATCCTGATCTATCCAGCCGTCAATATTGCCGGCAAACAGACAACGTACTATCACGGCACCGATATCAACAAGTACCACAAGTCGAAGAAACATGCCAAGGTCATCAATGCCGTGGTCGGACTGATGAACAACATGATGGGCAGCGATGGAAACATGCTGGAAAATGTCTACCTGCAGGGCAATCTGCCGGCTGAGAGCATCTACGCATCCCCATTGCTGGATGATTTCCACAGTGTTGTACCGACCCTGCTGACATTTGGCGAACACGACATGCTCGTATTTGAAGACTTCGCCTATGCCAAAACCGCCACTGAAGCCGGCGTGGATCTCAAGACCATCATCTACCGCGGTCTTGGCCATGGCTTTGCTGATCAGATCGGCGTCATGCCGCAGGCAGAAGACCTGATGGCAGAAACCGCAAAGCGGATGAGAGAAGTATTCCATCTCTCAGGAGAAGATCATGCCGGATAATCAACCAAAGGCAAAGGGACTCATCAGCCTGAAGGAGAAGATCTCCTACGGCTGCGGCGACCTAGCCAGCAACCTGGTACTTGTACTGACCAGCACCTACATCGTCTTCTTCTACACGGAAGCGCTGAAACTGAATGTGGCAGTCATCGGTACCATTATGCTGGTATCACGACTGCTGGATGGCTTCACTGATATCCTGATGGGATTTATCATGGACCATACCCATTCCAAGTATGGCAAGGCAAGGCCCTGGATTCTCTGGCTCGCCATCCCGTTTGGCATCTTCACTGCACTGGTCATGTGTGTTCCGCCGATGTGGAGCGACATGGCCAAGTACATCTACGTCTTTGTCTCCTATAACATCATCGTGACGATTCTCTACACTGCAATCAATATTCCTTACGGTGCACTGAACTCCCTGATGACAAGAGACCAGGGTGAGCGTCAGTTCATCAATATCTTCCGTATGGTCATGGCCCAGGTCGGTTCATTGATCATCAATGGATTCACACTGCCGCTGGTCAATGCAGTCGGCGGATCCGGCGATCAGAAGTCCTGGATCATCATTGCCTGCATCTACGGTGCACTGGCATCTGTGCTGTTCCTGATCTGTTTCCGCAATACCAAAGAACGTGTTCAGGCTGTCACTGAAAAAGATCAGCACATCTCGTTCGGCAAGACACTGAAGCTGTTGGTCAAGAACAACTACTGGCTGCTGTTATGCCTGGTCTGGGTAGTCAGTGTCCTCGGCATGTCCATGGGCATGTCCACCGGTACCTACTACTTCAAGTACATGCTCGGCAATGAGAACCTGTATGGCTATCTCACCATGATCCAGACGGCTGTCGGCATCATTGGCATGATTGCCATGGCACCGCTGGTCACCAAATTTGGCAAACGCAATGTTGCCCTGGTTGGTTCAATCATCAGTTTTACCGGTCAGGCACTGATGCTGGTAGCTCCGACCAATGTTGCCTGGCTCGCATTCACCTGTGTAGTCAAGGGTGTTGGTTCAGCAACCCTGTCCGGTACGATCTTCACTATGATTGCCGATACGATTGAGTATGGCCAGTGGAAGACCGGAACCAGAGTTGAAGGTTCGCTCTACAGTGCCACTACCTTCGGCGCCAAGGTCGGTGCAGGCGTAGGTATGGCAGTCGCAACTTCCATCATGGGCGCAGCCGGATATAACGGTGCACTGACAGTCCAGAGTGCTGCTGCACTGAATTCCATCTCGACCCTGTATCTCATTGCACCGCTGCCGTTTCTTGCAGTGATCCCGGTAATCTACTGGTTCTACAAGCTTGATGCGAGATACCCGAAGATCATGGAGGACCTTGCGGCAAGAGAGAAGGAGTCAGCGCATGCATAGCGGTTCAATCATTACAGCGAAGAAAACAAAGCTTACCGTCATCACTGTCCTGCTGGCACTGATGATGATTGGATCCTTCGCGGATTATGCCATCTCCTGTTCACTGTTCAACCTAAATAACCCGTTTGGTATCTTCCTTGCGGCTTATGGGGAATACCCGGCAACGCTCGGCCTGGCTGCATCTGGAAGTCTATTGGCGTTTTCGGGCAGGGGAAAGTCAGCACTGAACACCGTTCCAAGAATCCTTGTGGGTATTGTACTGATGCTGTTTGGTACCTTTATGGCCTGCTTCATGCCGACAATCTATCTGTCCATGGAACCGGTTATTGTCTATGCCATCGGTTTTGCGCTTTCCATTGTCGTGATTCTGTTGAGCAGACGGCTTGCGATACTCAATGATCCAGCGAAGGTCAGACGCATTGCACTGATTCTGATCCTGGTGATCTTTGCGGAAATGATTCTGGTCAACCTGATCAAGATTCCCTGGGGCAGAGCCAGAATGAGACTGGTCGCCACAGATTCAAGAGCGTACTTCATGCCATGGTGGCAGGTCGGCGGCAGTCTGAAACACGAACTGACTGCACTTGGTGTGGCATCAGAAGAATTCAAGTCATTCCCGTCTGGCCATACGGCCAATGCGGCAGTGCTGTTACTGTTACCCCTGCTGGCTGATCTTGAACCCAAGCTGAAGGGAAAGGGCAAAACACTGCTGATCATTGGTGCAGTGTGGGCAGCTCTGGTTGCTTTTTCGAGAATCATCATGGGTGCCCACTACCTGAGTGATACCGTTGTTGGATGCACGGTGAATTATCTTGTCATTCTCATCATTCTCAAACTGCTGTATCATCCGGTCGAAACAAGATGAGCAATCGGAAGATGCTGGCCATTGATATCGGCGGCACTGATATCAAATGGGCCGTGATGGATGATCAGCTGTGTGCGGTACGGCAGGGCAGTATGGCAAATCATACTGCTTCACACGATGATGTTCTGCAGGTCATCTGCAGGCTGAAACTGGTCATCTCTGATATCCGCGGCATTGGCATCAGCGTGCCGGGTACGATCAGGGCAGATGATCCAACTGGCACTGTCATCGGCGGCGGTGCACTTCCATTTCTGGATGGCTTCGCGTTGGGCAAAGCAGTCGAAACAGAAACAGGGGTACCGACTGCAGTATTGAATGATGGCAAGTGCGGTGTACTTGGCGAGTATGGAGCAGGTTCACTGAAGGGCTGCAGCAGCGGCGTGGTACTGGCACTTGGCACAGGTGTCGGAGGCGGTATCCTGCTGAACGGCAGCGTACTGCAGGGCTTCCACTGCTTTGCCGGTGAGTTCAGTTTTCTCAAGGTCAACATGCAGGGTGCCTTCTCAATGGAGAATGCCATTGGCGGTGCCTGCAGCTGGCTGAAGTTGAAGCACGATATCCTGACAGAAATGAATCTGCAGGATGATCCAAAGATCAACGGCTACAAGCTCTTTGAATGGATTGAAGAAGGCAATGCGGCGGCAGTCAGGGGGCTGCATCAATACGCCCGCAGTGTGGCAGAACTGATCCTGCAGCTGGAAGCGGTTGTTGATCCGGAAGTATTCGTGATTGCCGGCGGGATCTCTTCCAGGGCTGTGCTGATTGAAGCGATCCAGGAAGAAACACAGAAGATCCTGGACAGTATTCCCTACAAGCAGCTTCCCTTACCGAGGATCAAAGGTGCAGCGCTGGGCAATGATGCCAACCTCTACGGTGCTGCAATGCATCTGAGAAACATGGAACAGCATTTGCATCAATAAGACACTGACTGTGTATCTGCGGCTGATCCAGCCACAAATGGTACACAGTCTTTTTGAATGAAAAAGGGCTCGGGGAATCGAACCCGGAGCCACTTTGACAGAATATCTTTGTTGAGGAGACATCTGCCGATCTGATTCTAGCACAGGTATGACAAACTGATGATGCAATCAGTCAGTACGGCAGGTTCAGTTTAAGCGATCAAACTCCATGATGATGATCAAAGCAGCGGTGTCATGTAGATCGGCAGATACACAATGCCGTCTTTTTCTGCATAGTCATCAATGTGGATGACATATGGGGTATACAGCTGGGCATGGTATTTCCGGATGAACTTATTCAAAGAGATCAGGGTGTAGTTCTTGGAAGACTTCACTTCGATTGGCGAAATGTTATGTCTCGTGGTTGCCTTATTCTTTGCGGTCAGAAAGTCGATTTTCATTCTGGAAGAGATATCTTCTTTCCCGGTATTGGAATAGAAGTAGAGGGCGTGTCCTGACGCTCTCAGCATCTGGGCGACAATGTTTTCAATGATCATACCCTGATTCAGTTCCAACTTGCCAAACAGCAGCTTTTTATAAATCTCTTCGCTGACCAGTCCGTTTTCATCAAACGCCTGGCTGATCAATAGACCGGTATCTGCCATGTAGCATTTCATGGTCAACTGGTCTTTATTCATGCGCAAACCGATCGAAGGTTCTGTTGTATTGAAGCAGGGATTGATGATCATGGCATCATCCAGCCAGAGTACAGCATCCTCATAACTGCGGAATCTTGCCTGTTCACCAAGCGCAGAAAAGCGGAATTTCTTTTCGCGTTTCTGGAGCTGGCCGGGAATGTTATCAAAGATACTTCTGACTTTTGTTTCATAGCCGATTGCATACTTTGCAATATCGGAACGGTACAGAGTGAGAATATCACATTTGACCAGGTCTACCTGATCAAAGTCATGGGTGTCGGTATATGCACTGACTGCCTGTGGCATTCCGCCGATGATGAGATACTGCCGGAAATAATCCATGGCTTTTCGGTGCATCAGCTGACCCATCGGCTGATGTGCCTGATAACAATGGCGGATAAAGTCCATCAGGGTATCATTGCCTGATGCCCAGAGGAACTCTTCAAAGTCCATGGGATACATATTGAGATGACGTTCTTCCGAAGGAATTACAATATCCTGTACATTGCGTTTGATGGAAATCAGAGATCCGGTTTCAATATAGGAATAGCGTCCATCGGCTACCAGATATTTGATTGCGGCCCGTGCTCTTGGAAACAGCTGTACTTCATCAAACACAATCAGGGATTCATGTTCATACAGTTTTGTTCCATAAGCGACAGATAAATACATGAACAGGGTATCCAGATCATCCAAATAGTGATTGAAAAGATTCTTGACGTCATCAGACGCCTTGTTGAAATCAATGATGATACTTGAACGGTACTGGCTGCTGGCAAATGCAGTGACTGCATATGTTTTTCCAACGCCTTTTGCGCCTTCAATCAGCAGTGCTGCAGAGGCGGATCTATTCTGTTTCCATTCGAGCAGTTTTTCTGTGATTTTCCGCTTCATCTCCGTCTCCCCTCACATGTCATAAGCACCATAGCACGAAAACATATTTTTTGAAGCACTGGATTCGCACGAAAACGAATATTTTGGAGAATGACAGCCACACGCTATAATAGCCGTAGATTGATTCCGGGGAGGTCTTTGCATGACATTTCAATGGTTCTACATCTGCTTCATGGCAGTGATGCTGATCTATGATGCAGTGACATTCCGCATTGTGCGTCAGTACCGGAAGAACCCGCTGCCAGAAGAAGTGGCTGATGTCTATGATGCTGAGCGTTATCAGACCTTTCTTTCCTATAAGAATGATAATGGCAGACTGTTCGTCATCAAGAAGGCAGTCAGTACCGGCATTGATCTGATTGTGCTGTTTTCCGGGCTCTTCCAGTTTCTGGACCAGGCGATCGGAAATCATCTGTATCTGCTGTACCTGGTGACCATGGTGATTCTTTCATTGATCAGTGAAGCAGTCTCTTATATTGCGGACTACTACAGTACGTTCACGATTGAGGAAAAGTACAAACTGAATAAGAAGACCAGAGTAGAGTTCAACCATGATGAACTGCTGAACTTCGGTATGGAACTTTTAATGATGAGTGTACTTGGTGCATTCATGATCTTTCTATGCACCAATCTAGGCAGATGGACCAATGGCTTTGCGATCAGCTATCTCAAGTCCTTCTGGGTCTGTCTCCTGATTGCCGGTGCATTTCTGTTGCTGGCATTATTGCTGAGTCTTCTGTCACTGGCCGCGCTGAGAAAACAGTATACCTTCCATGATCTTGAAGCAGGAGAACTGCGCACCAGGATTGAGGCATTGATCAAAGACACCCATAAGAAAGTCAAAAAGATCACGGTGTACAACGAATCCAAGAAGAGCGTGAACAAGAATGCATTTGTATTGAAGCTGCTCTGGTACCGTGAGATCAGTATTGCCGATAACTTCCTGGATGAAAATTCCGAAGATGAACTGCTGGCAGTTATTGCCCATGAATGCGGTCATCTGAAACACAGGAAGGATCTCTTCAACTGGATCCAGTATGGTTTTCTGGCACTGCTGTTTGCACTGCTGGTCTGGCTGCTGCCCAATGCGGCAATCCTGACAGGATACACAGAATGGATCAAAGCGTCCTTTCATCTGCAGTACGACAACTACTACCTGATGATGCTGGGCATCATGGCAGTGGGAACTCCGCTGGGTTTTCTCTTCTCCCTGTATGGAAACTGGAGATCAAGAAGGGAAGAGTATGAAGCAGACCGCAATGCGGTATCCTGCGGCTATGGCAGGGCAATGATCAAGATGTTCAAACAGCTCTCTTCCGATGAACTGGTAGATGCCAATCCATCTCCTGTGATTGAGTTTCTGGAGTATGATCACCCTGGAATGTATCAGCGGATCCATGCCCTCAACCATGCGATCAGTCAGTACGAAAAATCAAAATAGAATGCATGGACATGATTGGCTGATGACCGTCACACCATCATGTATAAAAGGAGGGATCAATCATGCGCGGATTGAGAAAGCAGGAGGATATAACGTTTGAACGCTACTTTGAACTGGTTCAAAAGAGCGCGAATGACAAAGACTGTACATTCTTCTGTGATACTGTCCAGGGGATTGAGTTTTCTCTTGGAGAGATTGAAGGCGATGTTCTTACCGGGTGGCTGATTCCAAATCAAAGCGCAGATCTATTCGAAGGCTTATTTACCGCAAATGCAATTGATCGTGATACATGGGACCAGTTCTATGTCGAAGTCAGCTGGAAACTGAAGGATGATGAAATACTGATTTCGTTTTCCTGATCATGATGGAAACAGATGATATCCGGATATCAAACAATCGAACTCATTGAGTACCGGAATGTCATGGGGTCATGGAAGGCGGAAGTGCTTGCTGCAGTCATCATTTTGAGAGACATTTCAAGATTGGTGATGGAAAAGCCGGTATCAAACGCTATAACAAATATGGAGAGTTATCAGATGCTTGAAGACATTAATCAAACGGTTGAGGAATTGAACCGAAAACTATGTGATCACTACCCGCATTATACTGAAAACAATGATGTCTTTTTCGTAATGAAAGATGGCTGCCCATTTAGAATTACTGGACATGATTGGACAGCATACACAGATTTTGGGAAAGTGTTGATCGTTGAATCTGGTGATTATAAAGGCATGCCAATTACCGCGTGGGAGGATTCTTGTATTTATCGAATTACTGACTACGAGAAAATTGACGATCTTCTGGCTGAACTTTTGGACGATATGGGAAGTTAGCCCGGCATTAACAGTTCAATCATATTATGAGCAGCCTGTATTGACTGTCTTTAAGCAGGAGTGCCTGCTGCAGCGATTCTTGAAGCACTGAAAGAACAAAGAAAAACCGCACGTTTGATGTGCGGTTGGTTTGCCTGTTGGCAGGGGTAGAGAGAATCGAACTCCCATCAGCGGTTTTGGAGACCGATGTACTGCCATTGTACGATACCCCTAACCGAATAAATAATGGTGACTAGTACGGGATTCGAACCCGTGAATGCCGCCGTGAAAGGGCGGTGTGTTAAGCCGCTTCACCAACTAGCCATCCGCGGTTGCTTATAGATAGTACCATACCTGCAAACCGTACGCAACAGAAAAATTCACAAATTTTTATGATCAGCGGCTGCTGAAATTCACACCCTGGATCATTGAAACATGGTGATGCGTAAGACAGCGATGTTTATGGGATCTGAGGCTGTTATGACATGCATGAAAGCAGGCGGATTCATACGTTTGATAAACCGTGAACCACTCGGCTATTGAATAGCCGAGCTTCCTGTTTCAACCACAACAGCGAAGCTTGGGGCAGTTCGCACCACCCGTCTTCGTCTTACATCATGTCCACAGGCTTTCCAGTGTATTCCACTGCAGTTTCGGCAGTTCCTGCCGTACTGTGTATCTGATCACTTATACTGCTTCACTCAGGGATAACTGGTATAACCGGTATCCCTCTTTCTTTACGTTGATTGCCGCGTTGCAGTCACGATCATAGACTCTTCCGCACTTCGGGCATGTAACAGTGCGCACACTCAGATCCTTGGTTATCGGATTCTGATAGCCGCACTGACACAGCTGCGAAGATGGATACATCCGGTCTACTTTGATCAATGACTTGCCGCGGTACAGCAGTTTGTAGTCCAGCATCCTGGCAAACATCCCCCAGCCATTATCACTGGTCGCCTTACCCAGATGAAGACTGCGTTTCATACTGGCCATATTCAGATCTTCTATACAGATCAGATCATAATCCTCTGCCAGCTGATGACTTGTTTTGTGCAGAAAGTCAGCTCTCTGGTTCTGTACGTGCCGGGATATGACTGCAATTCTGTGCTTTGCCTTCTCCCTGTTTCTGGAGCCGTTCTGTTTTTTACTGAGTCTTCTCTGCGCTCTTGCCAGTTTCTTTTCA
>JAKVJO010000047.1 GCA_022486935.1 Solobacterium sp.
ACTCCTTCGATAAGAAGATCACAGACTTCCTGGTCAAGATTTCCACCAATGCAACATTATCCAAACAGGATACGGAAGATATCCGCCTCAACCTGGAAGTGATCAAGAACCTCGAACGTATCGGTGATCTGTCCATGAATGTCGTTGAATTCTTCGCCATGGTATTTGAAGATAACGGCAGTTTCACGGAAGATGCCAACAAGGATATCAACATCATGTTCGACATGATGATGCACATGTTCAACCGTTCCATGGAGATCTACAAGACCCGCAATGAGTCACTGTATGCCTCCCTGATGGCAGATGAAGATGCACTGGATAAATACGAGTATGACGCAAGACAGAAACACTTCGAGCGGATGGCCAAGAACAGCTGCGGTTCAGCAGTTGCGGCATCCATCTACTGCGATGTACTTGCCAACCTGGAACGTATGGGCGATCACTGCTGCAACATCGCCAAGTCCTCTGTCACTGCTACCGTGGATGATATCTCCCCGGATGAAAAGATCCTGACTCACTGAATACAATAAAACCGGTCTTCCAGTTCAATCACGAATTGGCAGGACCGGTTTTTATGTACGCGGTTATTTCTTCGGGGTAAGATTGCTGCCGTGGCGGCCGTTGATGATGGAGCCTTCCTTCTCGGCATAGCGCTCAATGATCTTCTGTACCAGCGGATGACGGACGACGTCATCACTGGTCAGTTCCATGATCTTGATCTCATCAATGCCCTTGAGCAGATCTGCTGCTTCAATCAGTCCGCTGGATCCGTACTTCAGATCAATCTGGGTGACATCTCCGGTAATGACCATGCGGGAATGGAAACCAAGCCTGGTCAGAAACATCTTCATCTGGGCCGGCGTGGTATTCTGTGCTTCATCCAGGATGACAAAGGAATCATCCAGAGTCCGCCCTCTCATGTAGGCAAGCGGGGCAATCTCAATGGTTTCCTTTTCAATCAGTTTCTCGGTCTGTTCAACGCCCAGCATATCATGCAGTGCATCATACAGCGGCGTCAGATACGGATCGACTTTCTCTTTCAGGTCACCGGGCAGAAAGCCGAGTGACTCGCCTGCTTCCACAGCCGGACGGGTCAGTACAATGCGTTTGACTTCGCCTTTCTTCATCATGGATACCGCTTTGATGACCGCCAGGAATGTCTTGCCGGTACCGGCCGGGCCGATCGCAAATACAATCGGATAGGAATCCATGGCTTTGACAAACTCCAGCTGACCCTTGGTCTTAGGGGCAATTGCCTTGCCGGTCAGGGTTCTGCCGATGACGGCGGAAGACAGGTCATCGAAGTGGATTTTCTCACTCTTGGATACCAGGCGGCAGGCATAGATGACATCCTGTTCGGATACCGGCTGGTTCTTTCTCGCTACTTCATATAATGCCATCAGTACATCCTGAATCTGGGCATACATCGTATCATCGCAGTCTGCGATCATGAAGCTGCTGTCACGGAAGGATATCTCCTTGCCGAAGCATTCAGACAGCGCTCTCAGATTACGGTCTTCCGTACCGCAGAGGCTCATTGCCTGCAGTCCGGTCATATCCTCAAATTTAACGGTTCTGGTCTGTTCCAACACATCCAACCCCTTTCAATAGCACTGTCTCTATTTTACGGCAGAATGCATTAAAAAAGAAACCCGAAGGTTTCTCTTTCTTACTTGCCGCGTCTGCGAGCCTTGCGTGCAGCTTCGCTCTTCAGCTTTCTGCGAACACCCGGCTTCACATAATACTCTCTCTTACGAGCCTCAGCAAGGGTTCCATTGCGGGATACCTGGCGCTTGAATCTGCGCAGGGCATCATCGAGGTTTTCATTCTCTTTCAGAACAACTCTTGACATTTGCTAACCCCCTTCCTGATTGAAAGTGCATTATTATGATACCAAAGCAGTTTCAAAATTGCAATGAAAAAATGAGCGGAAACAGCGCTTTGGAAGGCATTTCTTCCACGATCCGGACTATTTGACGAGATCGACGCCGTGGCTGGTGCCAATGCGTTCTGCACCGGCTTTGATCATGGCTTCCATATCGGCCATATTGCGTACGCCGCCGGCTGCCTTGACCTTGCAGGTATCGCCGACCGTCTGTTTCATCAGTGCAACATCTTCCGGTGTCGCTCCGGCAGTTGAGAAACCGGTGGAAGTCTTCACAAAGTCTGCACCGGCTGCCATGGCATCCTTGCAGGCCCGGACTTTTTCATCGTCACTCAGCAGGCAGGTTTCAATGATGACCTTGAGAATATGGTTGCCGACTGCTTCCTTGAGGGAATGGATCTCTTCGGTGACATAGTCATCATGGCCGTCTTTCAGCTTGCCGATATTGATGACCATATCCACTTCTTCAGCACCCTTTTCAACGGCATCCTTTGCCTCAAAGGTCTTGGCATCCTTGGTCATTGCGCCAAGCGGGAATCCGACAACGACACAGACTTTGACATCGGTGCCTGCCAGTTCTTCTTTGCAGACCGGAATCCAGCATGGATTGACGCAGACCGATGCGAAGTCATACTGCTTTGCCTCTTTGCACAGCTTGCGGATCTCTGATTCTGTGGCATCTGCCTTCAGCAGGGTGTGATCAATGTACTTACTCAGCTTCATGTTTCTCTTCTCCTTCTTGGATCATTCCAAATTTTTTGACGACGTCACGGGCAATCACATCATCGCCCTCATATGGCTCTCTGCCGAATTCGCGGTAGATGAACTTCTCATCGCCCTTGCCCATGATGATGATCGTATCTCCTGCCTCGGCAATTTCCACTGCCTGGCGGATCGCATCATAGCGGTCTTCGATAATGACATACGGGGTCTTCTTGATCCCGGTCGCAATCTCATTGCAGATATCAATCGGCTTCTCGTTGCGGGGATCATCCTCAGTCAGGATAATCATATCAGCGTACTTGTCCAGGATCTCACCGAACGTCGGACGTTTTGCCGTATCCCGCTTGCCGGCAGATCCGGTAATGGCAATGATGCGGTTGGTCTTCGGAGTAATCGCTGCGGCATAGTTGCACAGCTGTTCAATGCCGTCCGGAGTATGGGCGAAGTCAACCAGGACGTTGTACGGCTGCCCTTCGTCAATGCGTTCCATACGGCCCTCGATCTGGTGAATATGGCCGATGTGCTGGAGCATCTGTGTAATCGAGATGCCCTTGAGGTTCAGTGCGGCAATTGCGGCAAGCAGGTTGTAGATATTGAACTTGGCAACCAGGTTGGTCTCCAGTTCGTAGTCCATGCCGTTGCAGCGCAGGGTGAATACCGTGCGATCCTTCAGCAGCTGGTATCTGGTCACCCGGTAGTCGGCGTCATGGTCGATGCCGTAGGTATATACCTTGCATGGGCAGTCTTTGACAATCTTCATGCCATACGGATCATCCGCATTGGTGATTGCCACTGCATCGGGTTTCAGATGATCGAAGAATTTCTTCTTGGCCTGGAAGTAGTTTTCCATCGTGCCATGGTAATCGAGATGATCGTGGGTCAGGTTGGTAAAGATGCCGACATCGAAGTCAATGGAGTCCACTCTGCCCTGCTCAATGCCGATGGAAGAAGCTTCCAGGGCACAGGCCTTGATCCCGGCACTGACCATGTCATGGAGAATGCCATGCAGATCATCAATATCCGGTGTCGTCAGTAACGGCGGCAGTTTGACATTGCCGTACTCAATGGCAATCGTTCCGATATAGCCGGTCGGCAGATAATCATTCAGGATATCCTTGATGATGCAGGCAATTGAGCTCTTGCCGTTGGTGCCGGTGACGCCGAACATCAGCAGGTTATGGGAAGGATAGCCATAGAAGGCATCCGCTACCCGGTTGAATGCCACGTTGACATCCTTGACCTTGATGTAGGTCACTTCCGGATGATCGTAGGGAATCGGCTCACTGCAGACAATGACTCTGGCGCCGTTTTCAATTGCCTGTTCCACAAAGCGGTGGCCGTCAAACATCATGCCCTTGACGCAGAAGAAGATGGAATCCGGCCGTTTCTTGCGGCTGTCTGCCATCAGGCTCTTGATCTCGATATCCGGTACGTTATCAAACAGTTCTGTCAGTTTCATTTCTTTGCACTTTCTGCGATCAGTACGTGCTGCTCACGTCCTGTAATATGAACATCCACCAGTTCTCCCCTGGCTGCCCTTTCATTCAGGCGGATGGGAAAGTACTGCGATGCGTGGCCCTGTGATTCCTCTTCTGATTCCGATTCAATCAGCACTTCTGCATTCCTGCCAATCCACTGATCCATGTAGGCATCATACAACTGATGAGAACGTTCAATCATTCTGGCAGCCCGCTGCTTCTTGATGTCATTGGGAATCTGGCCGCTCATTTCAGCAGCCGGTGTTCCCTTCCGCATGGAATATGGGAATACATGCAGGAAACTCAGCTGGCACTTCTCTACAAAGGCCAGTGTTGATTCGAACTCTTCCTCAGTCTCCTGGGGAAATCCGACAATCAGATCAGCAGAGATGGATACCTCAGGCACCAGCCTTCTGATCAGGTTTATTTTATCATAATAGGCCTGGGTATCATACGGCCGGTTCATCCGCTTCAGCACGCTGTCACAGCCTGACTGAAGTGGAATATGCAAATGTCTTGCGATACGCGGTTCACTGGCAAACAGTTCCAGAAACTCCTCATCCAGTTCACTCATTTCAATGGAAGATACCCGCAGACGCTGCAGCTGTTCAGCCGATGCCAGCATCCGTTTCATCAGCTGGGCAAGACTGACGCCATACTCCCTGCCATAGCGTCCGGTATGGATCCCGGCCAGTACAATCTCATGATGGGACTGGGAAAGACGGACCGCTTCCTGGATGGCAGCTTCCGGAGCCATGGAACGTTCCCTTCCCCTTGCATAGGGAATGATGCAGTAGCTGCAGAACTGATTGCAGCCATCCTGGATCTTCAGATAGGCTCTGGTCTGATCTTCAAAGTGATCCATTTTCAGCGGTTCAAATTCAACCGGCCTGGAAAGGTCACTGATCCTGATGATCCGCTGGTGATCTCTTTGAACCTGTTCAATGTAATCCGGAATCCTGTGTTTGTTCTGACTGCCGACAATGATATCCGCTTCCGGCATTGCCTCTGCGTCCAGTTCGGCATAGCAGCCAACAGCAGCTGTGACGGCATTGGGGTTGCTGCGCTTTGCCCGGTGCAGCATCTGCCGTGATTTCTGGGCCGCGGTATTGGTGACAGCACAGGTGAAAATCAATACGGCATCGCAGGCTGATTCATCTTCAATTCTCGTCCAGCCGCGTTCTTCCAGCAATGCTGCTACACTTTCTGCCTCATAGGCATTGACCTTGCAGCCAAGATTGATGACCTGAAACTTCATTTCGATGAGCTCCATTCTGCAGCTGCACTCATCACATAGATGGACGCGGTCTCGGCCCGCAGAATCCGGCTGCCCAGGGAAACACATTGATATCCCATCTGTTCCAGCTGTTCCACTTCCTGTGTGCTGAAGCCGCCTTCCGGACCGATCACTGCAGTCAATGAAGACTGCCGATCCAGCAGTTTTGTAATGGTCGGTGCTGTATTTCCGGCCTTTTCATACGCCGCAAGATTCAGTTCACTTTTGGATTGATCCAGATGATTGAACTTGACGGTCGCAGTTACTTCCGGGATCCGGTTGCGCTTGCACTGCTCAGAGGCTTCCAGCACAATGGCATTCCATCTTGCGGACAGTTTTTCTTTTTTCTCACTGCTTGCATGGACGACGCAGCGGCTGGACTCAAACGGTACGATTCTCGATACGCCAAGTTCCGTCAGTTTCTGCAGCACCAGTTCAAACTTGTCCCGGCGGATCAAAGCGACACAGACGGTGACCTTCAGATCCAGTTCGTTGATATTGGGATCCTGACGCTGCACCAGTGCCGAGAAGCCGTTTTTGGTTTTGATCCCTTCGGCAAAATAGCCGATGCCATCATAGACCAGACGGATCTCTTCATGATCCATTCTTAAAACAGTGCCGGCATGATGTGCCTGCTCTTTGTTGAATTCATAGGTTCCGCCGATACTCAGCGGTGTATCCGCAAAATACTGCTGCATGCCTGATATGGAAAGACGGCTTTTCAGTCGTCTTCCGCGTCCTCTTCTTTCTTTGGATTGATTTCCACTTTGATCTCAATGACCTTGCGCTGATCTGCCTTGGTCACGGTAATGTGCAGGTTCTGATAGGAGAACTCGTCGCCGATCTGCGGGATGTGCTCCAGTTCATGGATGACCCAGCCGGAGACGGTAATGAAGTCATACTCATCTTCTTCCGGTTCGACCCCGAAGCGCTCCAGCATGTCATCAATATCCGCATCGCACTGTACCAGATACGTATTGTCAGATACCTTCTCATAGTATTCCTTTACCGTATCGTGTTCATCCCAGATCTCACCGACCAGTTCTTCGATGATATCTTCCATCGTGATGATGCCCTGGGTGCCGCCGTACTCATCCAGCACAACCGCAAGATGAAGCTTGGCTGCCTGCAGCTGCTTGAGCAGTGCGGAGATCTTGGTATTCTCACTCGTATAGATCACCGGCTTGATGATCTTTCTCAGAATGCCGCGGGAACGTTCCTTGTCCTGGTAATACAGGTTGTAGAAGTCTTTCTCGTGAATCACACCGACAATGTTGTCAATGGAGTTTTCATACACCGGCAGACGGGAATACGAGTTGAGGCGGAATACCCGCTCGACCTGTTCCAGAGGGGTGCCAAGATCCACTGCGACAACATCAACTCTCGGCGTCAGTACATCACGGACATCTTCATCATTGAACTCAATGGCAGCGGAGATGAGGTCAGACTCATGCTGCTCTAGATCGCCGTCTTTCTCTGCTTCATCTACCATGGTGATCAATTCATCAGAGATATCGGAATCTTCCGGCTGCAGGTTGATGGCCTTTTGAACCAGAAACCGCCAGCCCTTGAACAGCAGGTTCAGCGGTACAAAGATAATCTCAAAGAAGCGCACGAATCCTGCGGTCTTGATCGCAAAGCGCTCCGGGATCTGCTTGGCAATGGACTTTGGTGTCACTTCGCCGAAGATCAATACCACGACCGTAATGACAATCGTTGAAATCGTTGCGCCGGCATCTCCGTAGATATGCGTAAAGAGTACGGTGCCTACCGTAGCCATGGTGATATTCACAATATTATTGCCGATCAGCACCGTGGTCAGAAACTGATCGAAGTTATCCAGAATCTTCAGCGCTTTCGATGCACCTGGAACTTTATCATTGGCCATGTTCTTCAGCCGGATCTTTGAGGCACTGCTGTAAGCAGTCTCAATTGCTGAAAACAGGGCGGAAAACAGAATCAGGATAATGACTGCAATCAGCAGTCCGGTATCTGACTGCTTCATAGGATTACCCTCTTTCCCTCATCTGTAAGGTGTACGTCTGAACTGTCTGAACTTAAATGGTCTTCCAATTTGAACCATCCTTTCTCTTAGAAACTGATACCGATTATACTATGAGGCCTGTTCACACGCAAATTCCATCCATCCTGAACAGATAAAAATCCGGCATGAATGCACCGGATTTCTATACAAGGAGGAGTGAATCGATTGATTATTCAGCCGGGATGACGGAACCGTCAGACCAGTTGGTTGTGATGAAGTTCTTGATCTCATCAGACTGCAGTACTTCAACGAGGGACTTGATCTTGTAATCGTTCTCGTGGCCTTCCTGGCAGACAACGATGTTGACATACGGGTTGTCCTGGGTAGCGGATTCAAGCAGAACTGCATCAGTGCTTGGCTTAAGGCCGGCCTGGATTGCATAGTTGCCGTTGATTGCGACGAGGTCGCCTTCACCGTTTTCATAAGCGGTTGCGAGAAGCTCAGGCTTTACTTCCTTGAACTGCAGGTTCTTCGGGTTGTCCTGGATATCAGAGAGTGTAGCGTTGATGGTCTCAACACCATCCTTGATGGTGATCAGGCCTGCCTTCTGCAGGATGGAGAGGATACGTCCGTTATCAGCGACGGAGTTGGAGATGACGATGGTTGCGTTGTCCGGCAGATCATCGATGTTCTTGATGGTCTTGGAATAGAAGCCGAACGGTTCGATATGAACACCGCCGACGTTGGAAATCTTGTAGCCGTTGGTTGTCTTCTCGTTGTCGAAGAATGGAACGTGCTGGAAATAATTCGCATCTGCGTCACCGTTGGAGACAGCCTCATTCGGTGTGTAATAGTCATCAGTGACAGTAATCTCAAGATCAATGTTGTACTTCTCAAGCAGAATCGGCTTTGCTTCTTCGAGGATGACTGCGTGCGGATTAGCTGTCGCAATGACGGTCAGTTTCTCCGGTGCAGCAGAAGCGGATGCAGCAGCAGTTGAAGCAGCGGCGGTTGAAGCGGAGGAGCAGGCTGCGAGCGTCAGTGCGACGGTTCCAGCTGCCAGTTTCTTGATGATGTTTTTCATGTTCTTTCTCCCTTTTCTATTTACGTAGTTAACGTTTGTCAATTTTATGGACGATCGCATCGCCGACCCACTGCATGGCGAATACGATCAGGACGATAATCACAGTTGAAGTATAGAGGACTGCGTTGTTGCGTCTTGCAAAGCCGTACAGGTATGCAAGATTTCCGAGGCCGCCGGCGCCGATCGCACCTGCCATTGCAGTGTAGCCGATCAGTGAGATGCCGGTGACGGTGATGCCTGATACAATTGCAGGCATGCTTTCAGGCAGCAGTACTTTGGTAATAATCTGCCAGTTGCTGGCGCCCATGGACTTGGAAGCTTCGATAGTTCCCTTGTCCACATCCTGGAATGCGATGACACACATTCGTGCAAAGAACGGGGTGCTGGCAAAGATCAGTGATGGAAGTGCAGCAGTTGCACCGAGCATCGTTCCAACCAGTGCCTTGGTCAATGGAATCAGGATGATCAGCAGGATGATGAACGGGATTGCCCGTAAGACATTGACAATGACATCCACGACCCGGTTGACGACTTTGTTTGCGAGCAGACCGCCGGTTTCCGTGCAGTACAGCAGCACACCGATGATGAGTCCGAAGATGACTGCGAAGAACAGTGATACGAAGGTCATGTATATGGTTTCCCATACTGCTGTCAGCAGCTGAGAGACATTGAGCGTTGTCTGAATCATGCTTACAGCACCTCCACTTTCACACCGTCATAGCTGGTCAGTTCTGTGACAAACAGGTTGTACTGATCATCAGAGCCATGATACAGATGCAGGTAGGTGACGCCGATCGGACCGGTAACTGACTGGGAAATGTCAGACTGTACAACCGATACCGGGAATGTAACCTTCCGGATGCAGTCAGCGATAACTGGCTGATCGGTGTTGTTTCCAGTGAAGCTGACCCGCAGCAATGGGCCGTCCGGATACTTGCTCTTGAGCTGTTCAGCCAGTTCTTCAATTGGCTGATCGGCATTGATGTTCTGTACAAACTTTTTGGTTACTTCATGCTTCGGATGTTCGAAGAGTTCCTTGACCGTTCCCTCTTCAACAATCTTGCCATCGCTCATGATTGCAACTCTTCCGCAGATTTTCTGAACCACTTCCATCTGGTGGGTAATCATGACAATGGTGATGCCCAGTTCCTGATTGATCTTCTTCAGAAGACTCAGGATCTGTTCGGTTGTTTCCGGATCCAGTGCGCTGGTTGCTTCATCGCTCAGCAGGATCTTTGGATCATTGGCAAGTGCCCTGGCAATGCCAACGCGCTGTTTCTGTCCGCCGGAGAGTTCGCTTGGATAGGAGTTCTCCCTGCCATCCAGACCAACCAGGCCAATCAGATGCTTTGCCTTGGCTTCGCGCTGATCCTTTGGCACTCCCGCAAATTCCAGCGGCAGTTCAATATTCTGAAGCACTGTACGTGACCAGAGAAGATTGAAGTGCTGGAAGATCATGCCGATCTTCTGACGTTCCTCCCTGAGTTCCTGCTTTGACAGGCCTGCCATACCTCTGCCGTCGATGATCACATCGCCGGCCGACTGTCTTTCAAGCTGATTGATCATGCGGATCAGAGTGCTCTTGCCGGCGCCGGAATATCCGATGATACCGAATATCTCTCCGTCGTTGATCGTCAGGCTTACCTCGTTGACCGCGTGAATTGATTCTTCCTTGGTTTTGAACACCTTGGTCACATTCTTAATCTCAATCATGCGTACTACTCCTTTCTTTCCTTCAACATAGAAAATCCCGTCCCAGCTGTCATATTACACAGCCAAGGACGGGATACTTAAGATCTCGTGTTACCACCTTGTTTTGCCATACCATCACTGATACAGCCTCATAGAGTCCCAACAGACTCGTTCACGCTAACGGGTGATTCCGTCACAGCCTACGTTTCGGCCATGCAGCTCCAAGACCATGTTCACCGATCATCCGCATATCCCTTTTCAGCTTACAGGGACTCTCTCTTGATGCGTACAGGCCGGTTACTCTTCTCTTCCTTGCCTTTATGGTTACAAGTTTAGTTCTGTTTTCAGAAATGTCAACAACTATTTGAAATATTTTCGGAAAAATATCTGAATCATGTTTCAGGTAAAAGAAAACCACGCATTTCTGCGCGGTTCATGAATGCATGTTTCAGCTGCGGCTGAAGAAGTGGGGAATACCGGAATCGTCATCCTCATCCTTGGCTGCGCTCTTTGCAGGAGCTGTTCCGAAGCTCAGTCCGGAATCATCGTCTTCAGCGACGACACCCTGGGCAGCAGCGATCGGGTTGGTTTCCTCGGCCGGTTCATCGGAAGGAATCAGATCCGGTTTCGGAAGATCAAAGCCAGTTGCGATGACAGTAACGATAATGGACTCACCGATCTTGTCATTGATGGCAACACCGAAGATGATATCAATATTGTTTCCGGCAGCTTCGCGGATATAATCAACAGCTTCCTGGGCATCGTAAGCAGACATGCTTGCGCCGCCGGTGACGTTGACGATGGCATTGCGGGCACCGGAGATCTGTGCTTCAAGCAGCGGTGACTGGATTGCCTTTTCAGCAGCTTCCTTTGCCTTGTCATCACCCTGTGCCATGCCAATACCGATCAGGGCAGAACCCTGGCCTTCCATGACGGACTTGATATCAGCGAAGTCAAGGTTGATCATTGCCGGTACAGCAATCAGGTCAGTGATGGTCTGAACGCCCTGACGCAGAATGTTGTCAGCTTCCTTGAATGCATCTTCAAACGGAATGTGACCGATGACTTCCAGCACTTTGTTGTTGGAAATGATGATCAGACTGTCTACATATTCTTTCAGCTGTTCAAGACCCTGCTCTGCCTGGATCATGCGGCGGCGTCCTTCAAAGCTGAACGGCTTGGTGACAATGCCTACGGTCAGGCAGCCGAGTTCTTTGGCAATCTTGGCAAACAGCGGGGATGCACCGGTTCCGGTTCCTCCGCCCAGGCCTGCAGTCAGGAATACCATGTCGGCACCCTGCATTGCCTTTTTGATTTCTTCTTCAGATTCAACAGCTGCCTTGCGGCCGTTGTCCGGATTACCGCCAGCGCCCAGGCCTTCTTTGCCGAGCTGGATCTTGTTCTGTACCGGAGAGACATCCAGTGCCTGCAGATCAGTGTTTGCTACGTAGAACTCTACGCCCTGAACACCTTCCTGTACCATGCGGTTAACTGCGTTGGATCCTGCTCCCCCAATACCGAATACTTTGATTTTTGCAATCTGGTTGTAAGTCAAGTCTGCCATAGATTCTTCCCTCTCTTACTTCTTCCCGTCGAAGAGTATGCCCTTCAACTTGTTTGTGAGTGTATCTTCCTTCCCGGAAGTGTTCCGGTTTTTATCACGGTATGAGACTGAACGGATGAATGCATCCATATCCAGACTGCTGTCGGTATAGCCGCTGATCGGAAGCTTGTCTTTATAGGCGTAGAAAAGACCGAGAGCAGCTGTGAGACCGGCGTTTCTGCCGCCGAGTGTCTCCGGAATATAGTTCTTGGCTTCACACTTCAACTGTTTCTGGAACAGTTCGTTGAGGCCCTGCATCTCTCCGCCTTCACCGGTAATAATAACAGTTGCGCTTCCGGCTTGCAAGATTGGCCTGCATAACTCTGCCATATCATTGAGCCATTTATCAACATTCGGCTTGACTGTCTCGCAGAGTTCCTGTTCTGTCAGTTTTCTTGTTTCACCCTTCTCAGACCAGATATGAACCGGATTGGAAGAGTAGATCTTTTCATTCAGGCGGGCGCTGTATTTCAGCAGCTCCACTGCCATATCGGATTTCAGTCCGTACTTCTCGACAATCGGTGCAGCCATGGTGCCTACACCTTCCGGCTGTACAAAGCACGTGGTAAGACGTCCCTTTGACAGTAAGCCCAGCGTGGTTGAAGAACGCTCGGTCTTCAGGATGATGACATTCTGATCCACTGCCTGTTCAAACAGTGCAGCTTCTTTGGCGACCGCGAAGACATCCAGATAAATATCCATGACCTGAAGTCCGGCTGATTCCACGCAGGATACCAGATCAAACGCCAGCTTGCGGTCGGCACATAACAGATCAATATCAACGGTCAGCTCATCCGCTTTTTCCCCGATCGGGATTCTTCTGGTTGAGATGCCATTGATTGTATATTTGACACAGACGGTCTGGATCAGTGCCAGGTTCTTTCCGATATTGACTGACTCGGCCTGCTTGATTGCCCGACGGATATCCGCAATGGTGATCTCACCGTTCAGTCCTTCAATCTTGACCGGTGATTTCAGTGCATAGCGCTTCATGCCATAGGAAGGCATGGCCAGTATGACTTTCTTGACGGAGGCCCCAATCATCTTGGACGCATCTGCAGCTGCCCGTTTCAGAGCTTCTGTCAATGCTTTGGCATCTGTCACTTCATGGTAGTTCAGTCCGTAGACCGGTACCCGTTCCACTTTGATAATATTAAAGCGCGTATTAAAAAACTCCCCGACAATCAGGCGCACTTCATGGTCGGCAATTTCAACAGCCGCAAAAATCTGCTTATCGTTCACTGTAGGAAGCTCCTTCCGACTAACGTAAATATTTTAGCACATTGTGAAAACACAACAAAGCATTTTCACAATATACTTCCTGTACTTCACAAGTATTTTGATGAGTATTCAGCGATCAATCCAGCATCTTTTCGAACCTTCCCCATCAATTGAAGTAATGTATGAAAATTGTTGCAAATCCAATTGAGACATGATAATCTAATTGAGCAATTGTCAGGTAAGGAGGTTATGGTCATGTCAAAAGTTTGTGCCGTATCCGGTAAAAAAGCGATGTCAGGCAATGCCCGTTCCCATTCACTGCGTGCTACACGCCGCAAGTGGAATGTGAATCTGCAGAAGGTTCATATGATGGTAAATGGCAAGCCGCAGACAATTCGTGTCTCTGCCCGCGCTCTGAAAACACTCAAGGCCGGCGCTAAGGCTAAGCCGGTCGCTGCTGCAGAAGAGACAGCGAAAGCTGAATAAGTCTCTATAAAAAAACTTCACGGATGTGAAGCTTTTTTTATGCCTCTTCAGTCTCTGGAATGAATCGCCAGCACTTTGCCGGAATGCACGGTCAGTGTTCCGGTGTGATCCAGCAGTTCATTGGATACCCCGTAGAGATCGCCGGGATTGATCGTCCGATGATCCAGGGGATACTTGAATCCTTCATAGGTAACCACGGAAGGAACCAGGGCAAAGATGGAAAAGAACTTGAAGTGCGCATCATTGACCGGATAGATTCCGGGATTCAGGGCAGTGATGGAATTCTGTTCATTGACCAGTGTCAGGATACCGGCAAACTCTTCTGCCAGTTTCAGATTCACAATCTCATGATCAATTCTTCCGCCCAGGGCGCCGTACACGTTGATGTTCCGGTAGCCTTTTTCAATTGCATAGCGGACCGCTGCTTCACTGTCAGAGTCATTCTTGACGGGATTCATGCGGATGAATTCATCGGCCATGGACTGGATGCGCTGTACTTCTGCCTCACTGACTGAGTCAAAGTCACCGATGGCACAGACCATCCGGATACCGGCATCCGCCAGTACCAGTGAGCCATGATCGGCTCCAATATAATCTGTATCCGCTTCCTGAACCAGCGTATCGGCCATGCCGAGTACAATCACACACTGCTTATTCAAGGGAAGCCACCGCTTCCTTGATATTGTTCTTGAAGACATAGGAACCGGCAACCAGGACATCTGCTCCTGCCTCTTTGATCAGTTTTCCGGTTTCGGCATTGATGCCGCCATCCACTTCGATATGGGTATTCAGATGCAATTCATCCAGCCAGCTGCGCAGTGTACGCACCCGTTCAATGGAATCAGGCATGAACTTCTGACCGCCAAAGCCAGGCTCTACCGACATGATCAGAAACAGATCAAAGTCTTCCAGGTACGGCTTCAGTTTATCCAGATCCGTTTTCGGCTTGATGGAGAGACCTGCCTGGATGCCTCTTAAACGGAGATGCTTTGCCAGTGATCTGATCTTTTCTTCATCCAGCAGTGCTTCTTCATGGAAGGTAATCCCGTCGGCTCCGGCATCGATGAAGATATCGGAATAATAAATCGGGTCAGTGATCATCAGATGCACATCCAGAAAGCGGTCAGACAGTTTGCGGAATCCCTTCAGGATATCCGGTCCGAATGTCAGGTTCGGTACAAAGTGACCGTCCATGACATCATAGTGGATCCACTGGGCATCTGATTCATTCAGTTCTTTCATCTGTTCAGACAGATGGCTGTAATCAACTGACAATACGGATGGCGCAATAATCATAAGTACTTCTCCTTCCTGTTCTGGATCAGTTTCAGAACATTGAGATAATCATCATATCTGGTTCTCGCAATCAGACCTGCATCAACTGCCTCTTTGACGCTGCATCCCGGTTCATTCTGATGCACGCAGTCATTGAATCTGCACTTGCCGAGATACGGCTGGAATTCCAGCACACTCTGGGCAAGATCTGCTTCATTCATATCAGAAAAGTCCAATGAACTGAACCCCGGTGTATCGGCCACCAGTCCGCCTGCCACTTCATGAAGCTCATTATGACGGGTGGTATGCTTGCCTCTGCCGAGTGCTTTGGAAATCTCCTGGGTAGCCAGATGGAATGTCGGATCAAGGGAATTCAATAAGGTAGACTTGCCGGCGCCGGACTGTCCGGTCAGCACGGTAATCCTGCCATTGAGGATTTCTGCAAGTGAGGGATCCAGCACATCTTTTTCCGTGCGGATCACTTTCATCGGCCCGGTTTCATATTCCCGGATCAGTTTCTCAGTCTCTTCAGAAATGCCAAGGTCT
>JAKVJO010000048.1 GCA_022486935.1 Solobacterium sp.
CCGAAGGTGCCTTGAAGCCGTATCTTGTAACGTAGTAGAAACATCCATGATTGTCCAATAGAAACGCATTCCAGTCATGGTAGATATGATATTCAAGATCATTGATATAATCCATGCCGGCCCGTTTCAGATGTGCTTCATCCATATAGAAGCCGAGCGGTTCAATCAAATGCAGACGGCAGCCGAATGCTGAACAGGTGCGCATGATATTGCCGGTATTGGCAGGAATCTCCGGTTCATAGAGAACAACATTAATCATTGGATACCGCCTTCTTCATCCGCCAGGGCTGATATATCAGAATACCCGATACTGCCATGATACCGACAAACCAGACAATGATCCTGAGAACCAGATCAAAGAAGAATGTGTCCGGGAACATGTTGATCATAATCGAAGTATTGGGGTCCAGCAGCCAGAGATCATTGTCAAAAAACAGTTCATGGAAACTGGTCCAGAATGCATCAAAATCTGACAGTGCCCAGACTGCAATAAACAAGATCAGCACACCAATGATGCATGCCCCTGCCTTGTAGCCGGTAGTCAGCATACTCCAGCGGTGCCCCTTCTTCCGTCTCAGTATCAGCAAGCCTGCAAGGATCGCAGCGCCTGCTGCAGCAAGGATATTCCGTACCAGAATTGCTTTCTGGTAAAGCACTTTGACATCTTTCATATGCAGCGTTTCCCGCTGGTTGAAGACTTCCTGCTCATAACCGCTCACGGTGACATCAACGACTATATCATCACGTCTTCCCTGCAGGTAATCCAGCAGTGCATCTGTAGAAGCAGTCAGGTCTTCCTGACTCATTTCAATGGACGCAGCGGTATCGCATTTGGTGTATTCACGGGTATAGAATCCTTTATCAAAACAGCAGCGGTCAATAACCGTCAGAAGCAGTGCCGCAGTCAGACAGAAGAATGCAATACCGGACAGAAACTTATCGATTTTCATTGAGCCACTTCTCCAGCTTGCGCAGTGCCTTGCCGCGGTGTGAAATACTGTTCTTTTCGTCGTTTCCCATCTCTGCCATGGTTTTCTTCAGCGGCGGATAGTAGACAATCGGATCATAGCCA
Organism: Solobacterium sp.; assembly: GCA_022486935.1. Taxonomy (GTDB): domain Bacteria; phylum Bacillota_I; class Bacilli_A; order Erysipelotrichales; family Erysipelotrichaceae; genus Bulleidia. The sequence continues at coordinate 1,073 of JAKVJO010000048.1, forward strand.
AATCCATTGTCACCAGCCGGCTTTTCTGCAATGGTGCCTTCTGCGGTATCTTCAAATACCACCGGCTGTTCATTGGGTCTGGTCAAAGCAATCGCACATACATATCTGCAGGTACGGTCCGTTCTGCCCTTCAGCCGTTCCAGGATAATCTGGTTCTTGTAGGAATATGGCGTATCATGGCCGAGAAATCTGGCACTGTAGACACCGGGCTGACGGTCAAATGCATCAATCTCCAGGCCGGAGTCATCTGCGATCGCTTCAATCCCATAGCGGTCAGTAAATGCCTGTGCCTTCAAGATGGCATTCTCATGAAAGGTCGTTCCGGTCTCTTCTGTCTCCGGCATATCCGGATAATCGTCCAGTGTTTTTACGGTATATCCTTCCGGTTCAAGCATCTGTCTGAACTCGTTGATCTTGTTTTGGTTGGTGCTGGCAATGACAATCGTTTTTTCTGTATTTTTCATTCTAGAATTATACCATCATGGTACAAAAAAGCACCGCCTGAGGCGATGCTGTAGATTTAACTGGCTGGGGTAGAAAGATTCGAACTTTCGCATGACGGATTCAGAGTCCGTAGCCTTACCGCTTGGCTATACCCCAATGCGCAAGAATTATTATACCCATGATTCAAGAGAATGCAAGCAAAACCTTTTAATCCGAACCGCTTCAAACGTTGAAGAGGTCCCTTAAATAGAGTACAATGAGGCACGTTAAGGAGTATATGACATGTCAGCAATCAGAACCAGATTTGCCCCGAGTCCCACCGGATATATGCACATCGGCAACCTTCGCACTGCCCTTTATGCGTACCTTGTTGCCAAGAAAGATCCAGACGGAGTATTTATCCTCCGTATTGAAGATACCGATCAGGGAAGACTTGTTGAAGGCGCAACCGATATTATCTATGAAACACTGAAGCAGTGCCACCTGGACCATGATGAAGGCCCGGATGTCGGCGGACCGGTCGGCCCGTATGTACAGTCAGACCGTGTGAAGTCAGGTCTTTACATGCAGTACGCAAAAGAACTGATCAGACTCGGCGGAGCCCATTACTGCTTCTGCGATGAAGATATGATTGAAGCACAGCGGGAAGTACAGGAAGCCCGCGGTGAATCTTTCAAGTACGATGATCCCTGCCTCAGACTGAGTGCTGAAGAATGCGAACAGCGGATTGCCAACGGCGAGAAGTTTGTCATCCGTCAGACTATCCCGACAGGCGGCACCACCTCCTTTGATGATGAAGTGTTCGGCCGGATCACTGTCGACAATGAAACACTGGATGAATCTGTCCTCATGAAGAGCGACGGCTTCCCTACCTATAACTTTGCCAATGTCATCGATGACCATCTGATGGGCATCACCGATGTGGTACGCGGTATGGAATATCTGAGTTCCACTCCGAAGTACAATCTGATCTATCAGGCATTCAACTGGAATATCCCGAGATATATCCACTGCCCGCCGGTCATGAAGGATGAACACCAGAAGCTGTCCAAGCGCAATGGCGACGCATCATTCCAGGATCTGGTTGCCAAAGGCTATCTGCCGGAAGCCATCCTGAACTACATTGCCCTGCTTGGCTGGTCACCGGAAGACAACAAAGAAATCTTTACCCTCAAAGAGTTGACTCAGGCATTCAATGTCAAGCACATCGGTACCTCCGGCGCGATCTTCGATATTGTCAAGCTGACTTCCATCAACGGCATCTGGCTGCGCAACATGAATCTCGATGATTATTATGCACTGATCAAGCCTTATATCGATCAGGCAGTCAAGAAGGATCTTGATAAGAAAGCAATTGCGGCTGTTGTACAGCAGCGTGCAGATACCCTGAATGAGATTCCGGGCATGCTGGACTTCTTCGATACATTCCCTGCATATACCAATGATATGTATGTCAACAAGAAGATGAAGACGACGGAAGAGATTGCCCTGCAGGCACTGAAACACGCAAGGGAAAAGCTTGCCCTTGAAGATGACTGGTCACAGGAACATCTCCATGAGGTCATGATGGAAATGCCGAAAGATCTCGGCATGAAGAACGGCCAGGTACTGTTCCCGCTGCGTCTTGCCATTTCCGGCAAGCAGTTTACTCCGGGCGGCGCCATTGAAATTGCCAACATTCTGGGCAAGGAAGAAACCCTGCACAGACTTGATGTTTCCATTGCACAGCTGGAGAAATAACCGTGGAACTTCGCATCATAGACGCTTCAACGATGGATCACTTTGTCGCACAGAGTCCTTATGTCCATTACATGAAGACTTCCATGTGGGCAGAATTCAAGAAACAGACGGATGGAGATCATCCGTCCTTTCTTGGTTTCTATGAGCATGATGAACTGATCGGCACTGCCATGGTGCTGAAGAATCACTGGATGAATCATTCCTATCTGTATATCCCCTGGGGACCATGCATCGACTATACCAATGATGCTGCGGTACAGGAAGCCTTCCATCTGCTGAAAGAATATGCAGACAGAGAAAAGGTACAGTTTCTGAGAGTCGATCCCAATGTGATCCGCTGCCATCATGAAATTGACGGTAAACTGATTGAGGATGGCTATTCCAATGAAGCGGTTACCGAAGATCTCAAAAAGCTTGGCTATCTTCATAAAGGATATGGCTATGCCTACAATGGCAGCTGGACCAATCGCTTTACCCTGATCGCTGATCTTGCACCGGATATGGATACCATCCTGTCACGCTACTCCAAGCCAAGAAGAACCGATCTCAATCGGCATCTGGTAGAAGGTGTTTCAACCGGACTTGGCAGTGCAGAGGATATTCCGACGCTGATGGCGCTGGAAGCCCAACTGGCTGAACAGGACGGCTTCAAGCCGCATTCCCATGCGTTCTTCCAGTCACTGCTGGACTGCTTCAAAGAGCACGCTGTTATCTATGTGACAAACATCAATCTTGATACCATGATTGCAGGACTTCATACAGAACTGGATTCCAAGAAGTACCGCAAGGATCCCGAAGCGAAAGCCGCCAAGGAAAAGGAACTGCAGAAAGCAGAGAATCTCAAGCAGGAGTACGGAACTTCCCTGCCGATTGCATGCGGTCTCTTTATCAGGATCGGCGAGATGTCGTGGGATCTGTACACCTACAACCATAAGGCATTCAACTTCATCAAGCCGGTCGATAACCTGCATGCATATGCCATGAAGGACATGAAGGAACACGGTGTCCTGCGTTATGACATGTGCGGTTTCTCCGGCAATACCACAAAAGAAGATCCCTACTATGGACTGTATGCCTATAAACGTTCCTTCGGTCCGGAGTATATCGAACAGATCGGTGAATTCGACTATGTGCGCAATGCTTCTGCCATGAAGCGTTTCCGCTTTGAAAAACTGGCAGTCAATCATATCAAGCGGCACTGGTGGTCATTCCGGTATCAGAAAAAAGAAGATCAGAAGCACTGATCCCCTAACGGGATTCAGTCTTCACCGGTCTTCTTTTTATTGGCAATATATCTCAGTTTGCGGCGGATCCGGCGGTACAGATGATCCCACTTCCACCACTTCTGATACTTCTTCTCATCCAGCACTGCATCAAACTCTCCGAGAAACTCCAGGAAGTCGCCGCCGAATGACTTTTTGAATTCCTGCTGGCCGTAATACTCATCCTTGGGATCCAGGGATCCGGAGATGCCTTCAAAATCATAGGTCTTGGCACCCTTCTGATACAGGTCCTCAATTGCATAGCGATGAAGGGCAAATGCGCCGCGGAAATTCATCAGTGTCTTGACGGTGTACATGTTGACGTTCCAGACATTGACCCCCTGCATGATGATGAACTTGGCACCCAGGGGAACTGTCTTGTCATTGTCATAGCCAAGATCTTCAATGTCAGCGATTTCTTTGCGCATGGCATCGATATTCTTGCGGATGACAGCCATCTTGTTCTCATCCTTCATGAGTTTCAGATGTGCTTCATCTTCTTCCACTGCCTTGATCAGATTCAGTTTTGCCTGATGATAGTTCGTCGTGACGACATAATAGTGTACATTTTCAGGATAGCAGTCCCATAGACGTTCAAACCAGGACAGGTCCTTTGGCTTGAAGCCAAGCTGGTGACTCAGCTGACCCTGGCTGGATACCAGGATGGATAATTCCTCTTTGCCAGCTTCATGAACCTGTACATCCCGCAGTTGGTTCTTGGCAGTCAGTGTATTGCATCGTTTAATGCCCTTTAAGACCTCATTCCAGGGCTTATCGAGATCAAGCCGCTCAGTATACCTGCTCATCCAGTTGCCGCTGTAACCGTAGTTATAGCCCAGATGGGTGTAGCCGCATTCCTTCAGAATGTCAGTGACATATTCATGATTGTAGCCGCCCTCTTTGACCTTGCCGTTTTTCTCATGTTCCAGGCGGGTGATATTGAAATCCATGCGCAGAAAGAATGAGCCGTTGGCTCTTGCGTGTTCTTTGAGATGTTCCAGGAAGAACCTGATCAGTTCACGGTCAGCGATGTCCAGATCAAATCCATACTGGCAATAGGAATATCTTCCGTGCGGAATTGAAGTGTCTTTTGTCAGCATGACGGCAGTCGCGATCAGATTGCCCTTGTCATCTTCTACGCCAAGCAACTCTCCATGCGGATATTCCGGTTTGATAAACGTCATAAACGGAGAAGTTTTGGAATAATGGTTCAATGGAGACTGCACTGCAAACGCATCAAAGCGGGCAGGATCAACATGTTCGACAAACTTCATCAGATTAGTTTTCCTTTCCCCTGAGCTGGGCAGCCTTCTTGAGCAGCTTTGGATACAGTTCATCAAATGCCTTGTACATCAGAGGATTCAGGATGATATTGAACTCCCCGATATACTCTTCCACATTCATCAGCCAGTTGGATTTGAACAGCGTCAATCCATCATCCAGGGTGCCTTCCACACCGCCGAAACTGCAGTGTGAGATCCCCTTCTCTGCACAGATATCCAGGCACTTGGCATATAAGAGATAGCTGGAATACATTCTCAGATAATCGGGATTGTTGCCCATGTACAGCAGCTCCATCAATCCTTCGTTATAAACTGCCAGAATGCCGCAGGTAATGACCTGGTCCTGCTGCTCACGTTTGTAATCTTCCTGCAGCTTTTCCAGTTCTTTCTGATCATTGGCAAGTGACTGTGTTTCCTGTGTCTTTTCCTTTTTGGAAAGCGGTCCGGCCAGTTTTGCCTGATGCTCCGCAATCGAAGCATTCAGACGTTCGATCTGTCTTGGAAAGTTCAGGATGGATACCATACAGATGGAATGATCACCATATACTTCCATCATATTGCGGAAGTAATCTTCATTACGCAGAGCAACTTTCTTACGTACTTCGGTATAGTGCATGGCAGTCGCAAAGTCATGGAGATACTCTGGTCCCTGCAGCACTTCAATGCCCTTGTGCTCAGATGCCCTGATGCATTTGAGGGTCTTATGTTCAAGATGTTCACGATAGTCCTGTGTGACATCCATTTCAGCATTGAATCTTGGCTGGGTGCTTTCTTCAATGCGTACGGTAAAGCCGCGGTGCACTGCCCCGCACGATTTCAGCAGATCAATGACCTGCTGGTTCTGGTAAGGGTGATCTTCACTGCGCTCCTTATAACTGTATTTTCTGGAAAGCACGGAAGGATCAAATCTCAGCGCAATCGCATGATGTTCACGGGCCAGTGTTTCCAGCTGCTCCAGCATGAATTCAACCAGTTCACTGTTGCTGTAGTCCATGACCGGTCCCCTTGGTACATAGAATAAAGTCGTACCCAGAGGCATCTTGCGGATCAGTACCAGCGCAGTTGCGACCAGGGTCCCCATGTCATCGGTGACACCAGTCAATAAAGAATCCCAGCTGGTCTTGATCTTCGTCCAGGGGGAACACTGAAACAGGGAATTCTGATTTGATGTAATGACAAACTGATCCATTGCCTGCGGATCAATATGAGTATGAAAAGAATAATGCATGCATTAGGTCCTTTCCTGTTCAAAGAATAACATAATTGATTGAAAAAGTACCTGTCTCCAGGTACTTTGATTTCTGTTTGGTGACGAGTACGGGATTCGAACCCGTGAATGTTGCCTTGAGAGGGCAATGTGTTAAGCCGCTTCACCAACTCGCCAGAGTAAGGGAATCAGAGGATTCCCTTTCAATTCAATTAAGCCTGAAGTGCTTTCTTAGCTGTATCGGTCAGATCCTTGAAGCCCTTCTCATCGTGGATAGCGATTTCGCTGAGCATCTTACGGTTGACGTTGACACCTGCTACTTTGAGTCCGTGCATCAGCTGAGAATAGCTGATATCGTAGTTTCTGGCAGCCGCATTGATACGTGCGATCCAGAGCTTACGCATTTCACGCTTGGTCTGTTTGCGTCCGATGAAGGAATACTTCAGGGAATGCATGACCTGTTCATTTGCTGTTCTGTACAGAAGATGCTTGCTTCCAAAATAACCTTTGGCAAGCTTCAGAACCTTTTTACGACGGTTCCGTGTTGGTGTTGATCCTTTTACTCTCATCTTACTAGGCCTCCCTGATTAACCCTGCAGAAGCTGCTTATCGCGCTTTGCATCTGTCTTGTTCATCATAGTGGATGCTGCAAGATGCTTCTTCTGTTTGTGAGTCTTGTTTGCTGCGAAATGAGATACGTAGTTATGACGTACTCTGACTTCGCCTGAACCTGTGACCTTGCAGCGCTTTGCAAAGGTCTTCTTGGTCTTCATTCTGATCTTCTTTGGTTTCTTTGCTTTTGCCTTCATAGTTTCTTGCCTCCTGGCTGCTACTTTTTCTTCGGGGACAGTACGATGGACATCGTATTGCCTTCCATGCTGGGCTGTTTATCAACAGTCGCAACATCTGAGATCTGCTCCACAAACTGTTTCATGACTGCCTCGCCAACTTCTTTGCGGGTAATCATACGTCCGCGGAACTTCATGTCCACTCTGACCTTCTGACCTTCTTCTGCCCATTTTCTAGCCTGTGCCAGCTTGGTATCAAAGTCGTGCTGGTCGATGACCGGTGATAAGCGGAGCGGTTTGATTTCAGTGACATGCTGCTTCTTCTTGGATTCGCGTTCTTTCTTCTGTTCATTGAAGTGGAACTTACCGTAATCCAGGATTTTGCATACCGGCGGCTTCGCAGTTGGTGCGACGCAGAAGAGATCAAGTCCATATTCATAGGCCTTTTCAATAGCTTCTCTTCTCATCATAGTGCCCAGCTGTTCGCCTTCCGGGCCGATTACCATTACTTCTCTGAAGTGAATGTTCTCATTGACGAGTTCTTCCGGTACATTCCGTTTTGGTCTGATGTATTGCAAGCATACCTCCCAGTAATAAATGAAAGCAGGTACAGAAGCCGCACCTGCCAATAGATCATATCTATTTCGGCATGGACCCAGATCCCTCAGGATGTCGGGTGAGAAGCGGCGCTTCTGCTTTCCGTTTACTCGATTAGTTTATCAACCCGCAGGTTGTGTGTCAAGCATTTTCGTGCACAAATTCGAGCGTGTCGTATTTTGAAAGCAGCTCTGACAGATGTGCCCTGCAGACATCCACCAGTTTCCTGCCGTCTTCTGTTTCCAGAGCGTGTCTGCGGATGGATCTGCGCATCATTCTGGCATATCCGATCACACTGCATTTCTCTTCCACTCCGTTCAGTACAGCTGGATCATCGGTACCCAGGTACAGCTTCAGGGAAAGATCCCAGAACTGACATGCCGTATCATAGGTGATTCCAAGGAATGACTCATCAATCGAATGATCCAGTTCTGCATAGCCCTTATAAGCCAGAAACATTGATGCCAGTTCAAAGATCGGATGGCCCATGGAAAGTGTATCCATGTCAATGAGCAGTGCTTCGCCATTCTGCAGCATGATGTTCTTCACATGATAATCGCCATGGATCATCGTATCTCTGTCTTCCACTGCCTCAATCAGTGTGTGTAGTTTCGCAGCCTGATCCGTCGGAAGATAATCATCCAGGAAGTCTGCCCAGCCGACTGCCACCTGTTTTTCATCCGGCATGTCACCAGGTTTGACATGTGTACTGTGAATGATCTTCAGAAGATCAATATAGACTCTGGCGTACTGTTCCAGCTGGTCCGGATTCATGGCAATCAGCTTGGCCAGTGATTTGGCATTCAGCAGTTCAAAGACGGATCCATAGCCTTCATTCACTTTGACAACATCAAACGGAATGGCAGTCGGTACCCCAAGCACCAGCGCCTTCCTTGCAAGGTCTGTTTCCCGTCTGATCTCCGGCAGTGCATCAGGATTCTTGTAGACTTTGATGATCGTATCAGGATCCAGCCGGTACACATTGCCGTTGGCTCCCCTGCCGATGATTTCACAGCCATCGACTGACAGTCTACGGTATGCCTTTTCTACCGGCATCATCTGTGAAAAACCGGTCATCTCAAAGATCTCATAGACACTGCTGCAAACATTGATCACTTTCAGTTCAGGATGTTCATGATGCAGGCGCAGCACGATCCTGAGACCGGCACTGGAAATGTACTCCAGCCCATCCATGTCCAGGATCAGCGGCAGCTGGTTTCCCTCAATCTCTTTGCGGATTGTCCGTTCTGTTTCTTCTGCATTGCCGGAATCGATATGTCCCTGCAGGCTGACGATCATACTGCCATTCTTTGTTTCAGCTGTCATAGTGGAAGCTCCCTTCTTCCTGAAATACTTCAGCGACCAGCCGGTCATATTCCTGCCAGGCTGGATAGTTCCTCAATGATGAAAGTGCCTGTGCCATGGAGCGGTAATACCAGTGATGTTCTTCCGGGTCTTTCTGGTTGAATTCATTCCAGATGGAGGGTCCCTTCAGAATCAGATCATTGTGAATCGAGCGGATATTGGAGAGTTTGTCAGACAGGAAGATGATCATGACATCCTTTTCCTGGTGAGACTTCAATGTCTGCAGTGCTTCTTCTTTCCGTCTTCTCCAGGTCAGTTCAGACGGCTGATCCCGGTATTTATTCTCTGTCTCACTCAGCACCAGATCCGTTACGGTATCACCGAACTGCTGCCTCAGTATTTCTTCCGTAACCGGTGTATCTTCCAGTACATCATGCAGAATTGCTGCACAGAGGACATCTTTGTTCTGGGTCATTGAAGAAGCGATGGCACCGGTCTCCACACTGTGCAGAATGGCCGGCTGATGGCTGACTTTTCTTTTCCTGCCGTCAAACGCATTGGCAGCGAATTCAATTGCCTGCGTGATCTGATCCATGAGATTCCTCCGTATTCAGATATTTGATGGCTGTCACAATATTATTGCCATGTTCAAAACGGTACTGCACATCGTCCATGGTCTTGCGGACAATCAGAAGTCCAAGTCCGCCGGCACTGCGTTCCATCAATGGGGTATTGATATCAGGATCCTGGGTCTTTGTCATATCGAATGATGCTCCGCCGTATTCCAGCTGCAGGGAGATATGGTCTTGGGTACAGGAAACACCAAACGTGCAGTCCTTTGCGCCGGAGTAATTCACGACATTGGAATACAGTTCGTCGAGTACAATATCCATCCTGGTGATCATTGCATGATCAATCCGGTGATTCTCCAGGATCCGGTTCATGAAGTCTGTCAGCTGATCGGTATGCTCATTGACAGCAGTGACTTTCATGTTGGAATATGTTCCGCTCATGCAGAGATCCAGCATCGTCTGATCATCAAACTGTTCGGCGGTATTGACATACGCGGTAACGTCCTTTGTGACCGACTGGATCAGCTGCTCAGGTCCGCAGCCTTCCTGATTGCGGTTCAGGATATCCTGCAGTCTGGTTTCTCCATACTGCTCTGACGATTCATTGACTGCTTCCGTAATCCCATCGGTATACAGAAACAGACAGTCTCCATCATTCAGATCAATTTCCTGCTGGCGGTACTGGAAGTCTTTCATGCCGGCCATAACCAGGCAGTGACTGCCGGAAAGATACTCAAAGGATTTTCCATGCCGCTTGATCAATGGCGAATTATGTCCGGCATTGACATAGGTCAGTCTGCCGGTGGAGATTTCCAGAACGCCTACCCAGGCAGTCACAAACATCTCTGATTCATTATTCTCACTCAGCTGGCTGTTGGTACGGGTGCAGGCATCGGCAACGCTCATGCCGCTCTGCAGGTTGTTCTTCAGGATCACTTTGGAGATCACCATGAATAATGCGGCAGGCACTCCCTTGCCGGAGACATCGGCAATGACCAGGGCAAAGTGATTGGGACCAATGAAGAAGAAGTCATAGAAATCTCCGCCGACTTCCTTCGCCGGGTGCATGCTTGCGGCAATTTCAAATTCACTTCTGCCGGGATAGTCCGGAAAGATCTCCGGTAACATATCACGCTGGATGGAGTTGGCAACATTCAGTTCTGTCTCAATCTGTTTCTGGTGTGTTTCCGTCTTCTTGAAGCCGCGGATCAGATCGAGGAAGAAGATCAGTGTTCCAAACGCTGCACAGTTGGCAGCCATGAATGGCATCCAGATAGAGGACAGCACTTCTCTTGCAACTGAAAGACCTGCATATGGCCAGAGATAGCAGAAGACAATCGCAAGATGCAGTACTTCCATTCCTGCCGCAATTGCCAGTGCTTTCAGGCCGCGGTGTTTTTCAGTATGGAACTTTTTGAACAGGACACCGCACAGCGGTCCGATGATCAGGGTTGAGATCGAACACGGGATCGTCGTACCGGCATAGATATCCGGCAGCCCATAGATCAAACGCTGAACACCGGCTATGATTCCGGCAATCAATCCGCTCAATGGTCCGCCAAGACAGCCTGCCATCATCGGTCCGACATCACGGATACTGACCAGTGCACCATCCGGCAGTTTGAATCCGCCGATCGTTGCATAGATCCCGAACAGTCCGCCGATCAGCCCGAGAAACAGTTCACGCTGGGTATTATTTTCATCTCCGCGGATCTTCGAGAGTCTTCTGGAGCTCTGGATGGCAATAGCCAAAAGATCAATCACGGCGATTGATTCAATCAGCTGCGCAATAATCGATCCTGCAGATGTGAAACTGTTCATAGAATCTCCCTGCCCTTATTATACTGTCGCATCCGGAGTGCATGCATGATTTGTACGCGGATTGCATAAAAAAAGCGGGATTTCACTTCCCGCTGTGTGTCTGGATCAGACTCAGATTTCAAAGCCGATGACATTGACTGTCACTTCTGACGGATGGAACCCGGTCATGAACAGAATGTTCTCATAGACCTTGTTCTGTACCAGTTCGCAGGTGGTATTGACGTTTGCACCATAGCGCACCTTGACGTCTGCAGAAATGTGCAGCTTGTTTTCAATAATCCTGACTGTAACAGGACGGGTCCACTTGGTTTCCTCCACGCGGATTGCATTATCAATATCATCAATTGAGATTTCAGCAATGGACTGGAAGACAGACTTGTTGATTGCGATCAGTCCATTCTCATTGTTGCTCTTGTTCAAAACGACGTAGTCCTGTGCCATAAGTAAGTTCTCCTTAACACCCCTATTATATCTTCTTTCTAGTGCCTGAACAACTGTACGATTTCATGGGTCAGCGCCTGTTCCAGGTCTTCTTTCCGCTTATTGAATTCGGTATAAGTGGGATAATCAGATTCCGTCTTTTCAATGGTGCGGTGGAAACAGTTCATGACCTCAATCATATGATCTTCATGGATGATTTCAACGGTATCCACTTCAACCAGTGCGTTGGCAAGCGCTGTTTCATAGAAATCCCGTACTTCCTGCGCGTGTTTGGTTCCGTATGAGGTAAAGCGGTCCTGATACCAGCCATTCTGGATCAGCAGCAGTTTCACAACATGGATGAAATCCGTAAAGTCTTCCGCATTGTCACCCGGCTGGATTGCAAACAGCATGGCGAAGAAGACATGCCATTCAAAGTCCACGTTCATGATATTCTGCCAGTATGCACCAAGGATGCTGCAGAATGGATCCGATGCCGCAAACGGCTGTTCCAGTTTCAACGGTGATTTGAAGTCAATGGACTGGGAAGCCAGATAGTTCAGATGTTCGAGATAATCGACCATCTTCACTTCATTGTTTTCACCGTTCATGAAATCCCGGATATAGATGTACTGGGACAGAATTGCCGAGGACTTCTTGAAATCTGTACTGAAGCCCATGGAACTCTTCATATTCTGATTCACCAGTTCGTTGATGGAGGCGGCAGTCATCATCTTGAAGCCGTCCGCATTGAAGCCGATCTGGGTATTCCTTGATCCATTTGATATCTCATTGTAGATGATCTCAAGCTGATGATCGACCACATCCAGATTGTCCCTGACTGCTCCGAGCATATTCTTCATGAAGCGGTCATAAACGACAAAGTCCGGGTTCTTATAGACCACTTCGTGTTCGATCTCACTCCAGAAACGGTGTACCAGTGATTTGATCTGCAGTTCGAAGTTGATCTTCTGTCCGTTGAATAGATACGTGCCGTCAATCCGGAAGATAGTGAAGCCATTGCGCTGAAGCTGCGGCTGTGACATGTGCAGGTTCAGGTAGATGTCCTTGTTTTCAACCGAGCGGCAATAGCCCTTGGAGGCAGTCTCAAAGTGACGGAAGAGCGTCTGGTAGATCTCCGTCTCATTGCGGATAAAGCGGCATTCGATGGTGATGCCGATCAGATCAGACAGATGATCCAGTGCTTCATCCGGTGTTTTGAAATGCAGGTAGAACTTGTTCCTGAGCAGTTTTTCTTTCAGACTGTCGGTTGATTTGATACGGGTATGGACACCGATGATGGAATTATCCGTATTATCTACAATACTGGTGAAATAACTGCGGATGACCCCTTCTGCATAGGAATAGGTAGGCTTCCGTATTTCATATTCCTTCATGGTATCTTCAATGAAATCAAACAGTTTCAGTTCCACTCGAGAGACCTCCTTATCGGATCCGGTATTCTTTTGGATACTTGTTCTTGAGACAGGTACCATCGCTTTTGCCAAAGCCAAGCACATGACCATGCCAGGTTACAGCGAGATACCCTTTCACACTGAGCAAACATCTGATTGCCTCACCGGCAAGATACTGCTTCGCATCTGGTTCACTCAGTTCAATCGTATGGATAAACTGACTGCTGGAGGACTGATACAGCGGATGGGAAGGTTCAAATCTGCCGTTCTTTACAATACCTGCTTCCAGGCCTTCTTTGATCATCCGGCATTTACCGGTGTCAAAAAACGGCACATTGGAAACATAGACATGATCGCGGTGGACATACTGATATGGATAGCAGTTCTTCAGTTCAGACTTCAGAAATGCACTGGCACATACAGGCATCGCATCGCTCTTCAGTGCCGGCAGCACCGTATGGACAGCTGATGGACCGGGGTTCTTTTTCATCTTTGCCGCAAAGTGACCTTCGCCGCCATCCATGGGATAAACCCTGATACAGCCCCGCATTCCATTTCTGCCGAATTCCGGGTGCACCGGAACCATATTCATGTCCGGATGACGCTTCAGAAAGGCAAGTACGTTGTCTTCATTTTCTTCTTTGCTGAAGGTACAGGTGGAATATACAAGTGTTCCGCCTGGCTTCAGTGTTTCATATGCACTGTCAAGAATCAATGCCTGACGCTGGGCACAGGCAAATACGCTTTCTTCTGTCCACTCCTGCTGGGCTTCTTCATTCTTACGGAACATTCCTTCGCCAGAGCAAGGTGCATCGCAGAGCACTGCATCAAAGAACTGCGGAAACAGAACTGCAATATCCCTTGGATCAGCATTCAGTACAGCCGCATTGGCAGTGCCGCACTGTTCCAGATTCTCTTTCAGGATGGCGGAACGTTTCGGATTGATTTCATTGGCGACCAGCAATCCCTCACTGCCAAGATACTCGGCAATCTGCGTGGATTTGGAACCAGGAGCTGCACAGAGATCGAGCACCTGCATCCCCGGTTTGATCTCCATCAGGCTTACGGCTGAAGATGCACTGGGTTCCTGTACATAGAAAAGCCCTGCTGCATAGGGAATACTGTTCTTCAGGATATAGTCATCCGGAAGAATATAGCTGTTTCTGGCAAATGGTGTCGGCACCAGTTCAAACGGCAGCAGCTGCTGCAATTGAACTGAGCTTATCTTCAGCAGATTGACCCGCATGCCGCGCTTTGGGCTTTCCTGCATTGCCTGAAGATAAGATTGATAATCATCCT
>JAKVJO010000049.1 GCA_022486935.1 Solobacterium sp.
ACTTCCGGATTTTCTTTCTCTGCATAACGCAGGATATTCCCGGTCAGATCAGCGATCCCGTCTGCCAGTACGGCGGTTTGGTTTTCCGTAATATCGAACTGTGTCAGTTTTACATGTATTTGCATTACCCCATGCATTATATCCAACGACTTCCTGTTGTCAACAGGAAATATGGAAGCGCTTGCCACTTCATGGTTTTTGTATTCCTGCATGTGCAGATAAACCGGTTTTGATAGACAGAAAAGACAATCTGACCGGCTGGATCAAACTGTCTTTTATCATTCAATTCACTTGTTTTCGAGGATTTCCTTCGGAAAGAAGACCCGGTCATCGCTGCGTTCCTGGCCATGCACCAGCGCATTGACAATATTGGATGCCTGGGAGAGTTCCAGAATCTCACCGGTGTGCATACGCACCCAGATTCCTTCACTGCCGGTACGGGAATAAGGCACATAGGGACGCTGGCGTGCCTCATCCTTGCCGAAGTAGTAGCGGGGATCAAAGCCCTTCTGTTTCAGCAGCGCCCTGATCTTACGATTGCCTGCCGCATTATTTTCCTGATATTCAAACAGATTGCGGTTCAGCAGTCTTGAGGCAAGATCTCTGACAATTGGATCCTCCGCCTTGCACAGCAGTTCAAATCCATAGTTGCACGCACATTCATCCAGTGCGAAGTATTCATCCAGACTCAGTTTCTCCTGTTTCAATAACGGGGTGAATGCCGGAATGGTCTTTGGCATCTTTCCTTCTTCCATCAAATCCTTCAGACGGAGAAACAGCTTCAGAAGCCCGCACTCATATGCCCTGGCAACCGGATGATAATATACCTGCCAGTACATGTGATATCTTGCCATGATGTAATTCTCAGCGGCGTACGTGCCGCTTTCCTTGACGACAATTTTGCCGTCAGAGACCCGCAGTGTTCTCAGCACCCGCTCAATATCAAACTCACCGTACTTCGTTCCGGTAAAGTAGGCATCCCGCAACAGGTAATCCATACGGTCCGCATCCAGCTGTGAACTGACCAGCTGGGGCAGCAGCGGATTGGCTGATTTGTGGCGGATCACATCTGCCACTTCTTCGGCAAGTCCTTTCTGGCAGGACTCCAGAATGGTTCTGATTTCAGGATCCTGGATAATGATGTCACAGGTATACGCTTCATGTGAGCGGTTGGAAATCGACTCAAAGGCATGGCTGTAAGGGCCGTGGCCGATATCATGCAGTAACCCTGCCAGCATGACGGTCACTTTTTCCTCTTCACTCAGTGCCTGATCAATATCCGGCACCTCACTGACCATTCTCCTGACGATCTCATACACACCGAGGGAGTGGGAAAAGCGGGTGTGATCTGCCGTGTGGTAGACCATGTTGGCACCGCCCAGCTGATGGATTCTTCTCAGCCGCTGCATCCACCGGGAATTGATCACATCCCAGATAACCTGGTATTCGACATGGATATAGCCATGCACCGGATCCCGCATGACCTTTACTTCTTCTGTCTTTGGAAACATAAAGAAAATCTCCTTGTGCCTTTATTCTAGCACTCAGAGATTGTTATTTGTCCTCTTCCAGAAGAACTGCAGCGGATGCCTGCACGCCTTCGCCTCTTCCGACAAAGCCCATGCCTTCCCCGCGGGTTGCCTTGACGCTGATCTTTGACACATCGCAATCCAGCGCTTTGGCAAAGTTGTTCCGCATCGCTTCAATATGCGGGGCCATCTTCGGCCGTTCAATCATGAGCAGGCTGTCAACATTGCCGATGTGATATCCCTTCTCTTTCATCATCCGTGCAACTTCCTTCAGGATGATCTGGGAATCAACGCCTTCCCATTTGGGATCCGTGTCTGGAAACCAGTGGCCAAGATCACCCAGTGCCAGGGCCCCGAGGATTGCCTCGGCGACTGCATGGGTCAGTGCGTCTGCGTCACTGTGGCCAAGCAGTCCCTTTTCATAAGGGATCTCAACTCCGCCCAGGATCAGCTTTCTGCCTTCCACCAGTTTATGGATATCAATGGACTGTCCGATTCTCATCGTTCTGTTTCCTCAACTTTATAAAATGATCATATCACTTTGTGCCGGCTGGCATACCGTACTGTTCTTCTTCCTTCTTCAGCCAGTGGCTTCTGAAGTAGTAGATGCCGGTAAAGACTGCCGCAAGAATCCAGGTGAAGCTGTAGCCATAGCCAATCAGGCCGAGGTCATTGTAGATCGGCATGGCAATCGCAAGAAAGATCTGACGGATCACAACAAACGCCATGATGGAAGTGATCATCGGCACCATGGATCTGCCGGACGCACGCAGTGCACCGGACCAGACCTGATGGAAACACAGGAAGGTATAGTAAGGACACATGATGCGGATCAGCTTGGCACCGGCCGCAATCACTTCGGCATCCGTGGAGAACAGTCCGATCAGCGGATCAGCAAAGATATAGACAATGATACCGCAGGTGACCACGGTCGCAATGGACATGACAAGACTTGCATGGACGCCCTTGACGACACGGTCGTATTTACGGGCTCCGAGGTTCTGCCCGGTAAAGGTTGTAATTGCCAACATGAAGCAGTTGACCGGCAGGCCGATGAAGTTATCAAACTTGTTGGCACTGGAGAAGCCGGCAGTGGATGCACTGCCAAATGCGTTGACGTAAGACATGACAACGACATTGGATACAGATACCACCATGCCCTGAATACCGGAAGGAACGCCGATGCGCACAATCTCTTTCAGGATCGGTCCGTTGATCTTCAATTTGTTTAGTGAGAGACGGTACTCACTCTTGGAGCGCATCAGTGTGCCAAGCACCAGTACCACCGAGATGCCTTCGCATACGACAGTCGCAAGTGCTGCACCGGCAGTGCCCATGCCGAGCGTCTTGACAAAGAAGAGATCGCCGAACACGTTCAATACCGAAGTCGCAATCAGATAGTACAGCGGGTGTTTGGAATCCCCGACTGCCTGCAGGATACCGGTGCCGGCATTATAGATCGTAACGAAGATACTTCCGGCAAAGTAGATCCGCAGATAGGCAACTGCCTGATCATAGCAGTCTGCCGGTGTGCCCATCCATTTCAGGATGGTTGGCGCAAAGACAACACCGATGATGCTGAGCGCAATGCCGAAGATCAGTGCAAACAGGATAAAGGAATGGATGGCCGTCGACTCTTCTTCAGTTTTCCTGGCGCCATAGTAGCGGGCAACCACCACTCCGGCACCGGTTGAAAGGCCCTGGAAGAAGGCAATCAGCAGATTGATGATCGGGGTGCTGGTGCCGACTGCCGCAAGCGCGGTACTGCCGACGTAGTTACCGACAATGATGGAGTCGATGGTGTTGTACATCAGCTGGAAGAAGTTGCCAAGGATCAGCGGGATGGTAAACAGGAAGATGCACTTGTAGATGCTGCCGCTGGTCATCAGCCCCTTTTTTTCCATGTCTGTGTCCTCCTTCTTCTGTTTTTTGCAATAGCACTATTGTACGCTTCCCTGTTCTATAATGAAATGAGAAAGCGCAGGAAAAATACCGTGATCTTATTCACATTACCCGGATACGTTGAGACCGCCATCCAGACACTGAATGACGCAGGCCATCAGGCATATACGGTCGGCGGTGCCGTCCGCAATGCCCTCTTGAACAGGCCTGTCCATGACTATGATCTGACGACTGATGCGACTCCCGAAGAGATGCAGCAGATCTTTTCTGCATACCGTACCATTCCAACCGGCATCCGGCATGGAACACTGACCGTTCTCATTGATCAGGTGCCGCTGGAGATCACCACTTTCCGGATTGATACCTCCTACCAGGATCACCGCCATCCCGATGCCGTGGTATTTACCCGCACCCTGAAGGAAGACTGTGCCAGAAGAGACTTCACCATCAATGCCATGTGCTACAGTCCGAAGGAAGGACTGATTGATTACTATGGCGGAATGGATGATCTGAATGCCCGCATCATCCGTACCGTTGGCAATCCCGAAGAACGCTTCACAGAAGATGCCCTGCGGATCCTGAGGGCACTGCGGCTGGCCGCAGAACTCAACTTCAAGATTGAACAGGAGACTTCAAAAGCACTGCTTGATCAGTGCAGCACACTGTCCTGTATTGCCGCAGAGCGGATTGACGCAGAGTTTCTGAGAATGCTGAAAGCAGAGCACTGCGCACCGATCCTGAAGCAGTACCGCAGCGTGATAGAAGTATTCCTGCCGCAGTTAAGCAGCGCCACAGACGAACAATGGAATCATGCCTGCAGTCTGATTGCGGCCTCCGAGTGTGAGGAAGGCGAACGCCTGGCAATCCTGTTTGAAGAAACCGGATGTGCTGAACAGGCCTCAGAATGTCTTTCCAGTATGAAAGTCAGTTCCCTGTTTGCCAATACCGTACTGGATCTGTTGAATCATGCAGATACTCCAGTCAAAGACCGCTGTGATGTACGCCGGCTCATGCATACACTGAAAGCACCGTTTGCCATGTATGCCGACTTCCGCAGCGTAATTGATCCGACAGTCGAAAAAAAGAATCTCCTGCTGTACCGCGGGAAGATTCTGAGAGATCAGGATGTACTGCAGCTGAACCAGCTGGCACTGAACGGAAATGACCTGAAAGATGCCGGCTATACCGGTAAGCTGATTGCCACGGCACTGGACTTTGCATTGAACGGTGTCATGGGTGACAAGGTCATCAACCGAAAGGAAAACCTGATGGCCTATCTCAAGACCAACGGCTTCTGACAGGCAATTCTCGGGCCGCCGTCTGCCATATATACTCTGCCGCACTCTACAAAGCCAAAGTCCTTCAGTGCATGCCGCATGGAGGTATTCAATTCATGGGTGTCTGCGCGTAAGCTGCAGATGCCCTTTTCCTTTGCCAGTGCTTCAGCATAGGCAAATAACTGCTGCGCCAGGTGTCTGCCCTTGCAGGCATCACTGACACAGATCCGGTGAATGGTCAGATAAGGGGAATCATCCAGCCAGGCACCATCTTCAATATAGGTATAGTTGGGATCCGGTGTTTCCATGATGCAGGCAGTCAGCACAACTGTCCCCTGTTCATCAATCATGACATAGGAAGACTTCAGTGCCATGTCTTTTCTGAACTGATCGATACCGGGATAGCCGTCTGCACCGTTCCATTGCGGGATGTCATGTGCCCTGAAGTAGTCTTTGGCCTGCTGTACCAGACCCATGACTGCTTCAAGATCTGTTTCTTCTGTCTGTCTGATCATGGTTATAGAATACCTCATTCAATTTCATCTCAGTGTCATTTTGAGATACTTTTTTCACTGATTCTGTTTTGCTGTAAAAAAGCCGGCTGTTACACCGGCTGTTTGAAGCATATAGAGATTCTCAGAGTTTCTTGAACTGTTCAACGTCAATGACGAAGATGGTAGCTCCGCCGACCTGTACTTCGACCGGGAAGGAAGCGTATCTGCCGACATCATAGCTGGCCGAGGAAGGTACAATCTCCGTACGGCGCTTGGATTCATCACCGATAATACCGATGCACTTCTCGACATTCTCATCTTCCGTACCGACAATGATTGTAGTATTGCCTGCTCTCAGAAAGCCGCCGGTTGTTGCAAGTCTTGTTACGGAGAAATTATGCTTGGTTAATGAAGATGAAACACTGGATGCGTCATCATTTGAAACAATGGCCATGATCAGTTTCATATTAGGTTTATATCCTCCTGGTTATTCTTGATCCAACTCTATTTTAACATGAATGATCCGCTGTGATCATATGACAAAGGCACGGATTTGTACCCGTGCCCTGACTGTTTTATACGTTGAAGCGGAAGAAGACGACGTCGCCGTCCTGCATGGCGTAGTCCTTGCCTTCCACACGCAGCTTTCCGTGTTCCTTGATTGCTGCTTCGGTGCGGTATTCAAAGAGGTCTTCGCAGCTGTAGATTTCAGCCCGGATAAATCCCTTTTCAAAGTCTGTGTGGATAATCCCTGCACACTGCGGTGCCAGCATTCCCTCGTGGAATGTCCAGGCACGGCACTCCGGTTCACCGACGGTGAAGAAGGTACGCAGGCCAAGCAGATGATACGCTGCCTTGATGATCTGATCCAGGCCTGATTCCTTGATGCCGAGGTCTTCCAGGAAGGATACCTTTTCTTCCTTGGACAGGCCGGAGAGTTCTTCTTCCATCTTGGCACAGATGGCAATGCACTCAGAACCTTCCTTTGCGGCAAACTCTTTCACTGCCTGGTAGTAAGGATTGCTGTTGGGATCAGCGATCTGTTCATCGCTCATATTGGCTATATAGATGACCGGCTTGTAGGTCAGCAGGGAATAGTTCTTGATCAGTTCCCTGTCCTTGTCATTCAGTTCCATCAGACGGATCGGTCTGCCGGCTTCCAGTTCCGGCTTGAGCTTCTTCAGTACTTCATACTCTTCTGTCGCATCTTTTTCCTTGGTCTGTGCCTTGCGCTGTACCTTGGCAATGCGGTTGACCACTGTATCCAGGTCAGCGATGCAGAGTTCCAGGTTGATTTCTTCAATATCACGTACCGGATCAACAGATCCCTCTACGTGTTCGATATCTGCATCATCGAAGCAGCGGACCACATGGCAGATGGCGTCAGTCTCACGGATGTGGGAAAGAAACTGGTTGCCCAGGCCTTCGCCGCGGGATGCCCCTTTGACCAGACCTGCAATGTCGGTGAATTCAAAGGTAGTATTGATGACTTTCTTCGGATGGAAGATCTCTACAAACTGATTCATCCGATCATCCGGCACTTCCACAACACCGACATTCGGGTCAATGGTCGCAAACGGGTAATTCTCTGCCAGTACATGGCTGTTGGTGATGGCGTTAAACAAGGTGGACTTGCCGACGTTCGGGAGTCCTACAATTCCTGCTGTCAATGACATTTGATATTACGATCCTTTCGTTCCAAGGCCTGATTATACGCTCAGAGCCCTGTTTTTTCCACGTCTTCAGTTTCTTCCGGTGCTTTCTCAATGATCTTCTTCAGTTTGTGCTCAAATTCATGTCTCGGGAACATGACGACTGCCCCGCAGCCCTGGCACTTGATCTTGATGTCTGCACCCATACGGATAATCTTCCAGTACTTTGACTTGTGGCAGGGGTGTTCCTTCTTCATTTCCACAATGTCATTCAGTCCATAGCCGGTTGATTCACTCATTGCCTGCCTCCCGGGCCTCATAGGATTTCAGGGTGTTCGACAGCAGCATGCAGATGGTCATCGGGCCGACGCCCTTGGGTACCGGGGTAATGGCAGCGGTATGCTCAACAACGTCATCAAAGTCCACATCGCCGCAGAGTTTTCCATCTTCCTGCCGGTTGATGCCGACATCGACGACATAGGCACCTTCCTTAATATAGGTATGGTCAATCATCTTCGGTCTGCCGATGGCCGCAATCAGGATATCGGCCTGGGCACATACATGCGGCAGGTCCGGTGTTTTGGAATGGCAGATCGTCACGGTTGCGTTGGCATTCTGCAATAGTCTTGCAACAGGTGCCCCAACCAGATTGGACCGACCGACAACCACAGCCATCTTACCGGCTGGATCGCAGTTCATCTTCTTCAAAAGTTCCATACAGCCAAGCGGTGTGCATGGCACAAATCCCGGGTTGCCGGTATACAGCCTTCCGATATTCATCGGGTGCAGTCCGTCTACATCCTTGTCCGGGTCAACGCACAGCACTGCTTTCTGGCTGTCGAGCCCTTTCGGCAACGGCAGCTGAATCAGGATGCCGTCAATCTTCGGGTTATCGTTGCACTTCTGGATCATTTCTTCCAGTTCTTCCTGGCTGACGTCTGCGTCCATATGAAAGGTATGGGACTCCATGCCAATCGAGGCACAGGCCTTTTCCTTGCCGCGCACATATACCTGGGATGCCGGGTTGTCGCCAACCAGGATCACGGCCAGACACGGCACCCGTTTGCCTGCAGCCTTCAATGCATCAATCTGTTCCTTCATACCGGCGCGCAGTTCCAGTGACAGTTCACTTCCGTAGACAATTGTTGACATCATGCCGCCTCCTTATTCTTGAAGAGCTCTTCTGAATCCAGAAGGATCGTGACCGGTCCGTCATTCAGAAGCCGTACTTTCATATCTGCCGCAAAGATACCCTCTTCCACATGGACTCCAAGCGATCTGAGATACTCATTGAAATAAAGATAGAGTGCTTTGGCATGTTCCGGTTTGCCAGCCCCGTCAAAACTCGGCCGGTTGCCCTTGGCGCAGTTGGCATAGAGGGTGAACTGGGAAATGGACAGCACTGCCCCATTCACTGCAGCTAATGCAAGGTTCATCTTGCCTGCTTCATCTTCGAAGATCCGCAGTTTCAGGATCTTGTCCGCCATCTTCCGGACAGTTTCTTCCCTGTCCTGATCAGAAATGCCGACCAGGATCATAAACCCGGTGCCAATGGAGCCGTGCACCTGGCCTTCAATCGTTACGGACGCTTCCGTAACCCGCTGTATGACTGTTTTCATACCACATATCATACAATAGGAGGGCCAAAAAGTACCTCTTGAATCAGCCAAAATCGATTCAAACGGCCAAAATTGAATTGTGTGAAAAATCCCACATTGTTTCTGAAAACTTGCCAATGTGAACATCATTGGTTAAAATAGCCCGTATGTTAAAGAAAAGACGAACGAAAAGAGGCCTTCTGGCTCTGGCAGGTGCAGCAGTCATGCTTGCATCCAACGCCATTCCAGTACAGGCTGAGACCACAGTCGCCACAGAATCGATCCCGCTTGTTGAGATCAGCATGGCTGACGCCGATCCGCTCGACACACTGAAACAGGCAGTCATCAAAGACAGAGCCGAAGAGACCAACCTTGATCTCTCCACGGTAGACATGAGTGCCAGTACCATCTCCATTGACCACTTCGACCAGACCCAGAAAGGTCTCAGCCAGGTCAATGTCAACATCACCCTCGCTTCTGTAGAGACAGAAGACGACGGACAGAACGCAGTTGTCACGGAACCTTCCATGGCATTCTCCTTCAGCCAGCAGGTCATTCTGAATATCAAGGAGACCGATGCACCGCAGATTCTGCTGAACAAAGACTACATCACCCTGACAGTCGGCGATGACTTCACGCCGGAGTCCTATATTGGATACGTCTTCGACAGTTCCCGGGTTCTCCCGGCTGTAACGATCGAAAACTGGGTAGACACTTCTACTGCCGGTACCTACTGGTGCCATTACAAGGCAGTCAACCAGACCGGCAAGGAAACTGACGCATATCTGAGAGTCGACGTTGAAAATCCGGTCACGGTCACAAGCACCGGCGTCTCAGTTGATCTTTCTGCAATTACCAGCAATGCCTATGTAGACGGATCCGTCTATGACATGCTGAACGCCATCAACGCAGTGCGTTCTGCCAATGGACTGTATTCCTACTCGATGGCAGATACCGCAGGATTGACTGCTGCTGCAGTGCGTGCAACAGAAGCTTCCTACTACCTCTCCCACACAAGACCAAACGGAACAGCTTACTCCACCGCCTTCGATGAGCAGGGTGTCAGCCATGGCGCCATGTATGAATGTCTGGTTGCCTACGGATCTTCCGTTGATACCAACCTGTCCTGGTGGCTGAATGAACCGGGACATGCAAGAATCATCCTGGGAACCAGCGGCTCCACGATTGCCATCGGCTATGCCAACGGCGTCTGGTCCGCAGATGTCTATTGATCCGCATGAAACATCAGGCTGCAGTTCAGAAATGAACCGCAGCCTTTTCTTTATCTATGGAAAAAAGAAAACTGACTGTGATTGGCAGTCAGTCCTGAAAGCAGTCCAGCACTTCCCTTGCAAAGCGTCTTGCCTTGCGCAGGTCGCTGTCATTGGGGTGGCCATGGGAGACAATGCCCATGAACTGTCCCTTCACACAGCAGTGCTCCGGATATACCGTGATGCCCTTGTGCTCCAGCAGGTTGATCACCAGTTCCATGTGATCTGACGCTGTTGCAGAGGTCGAGAATACTGCAGCCCCGCGGATCTTGTTCTGGGGCAGCTGATCCAGATAGTCCATCAGATTCTGATCCACTTTGCCGGCATAGATGCCCATACCCACAAATAAAAGATCCGTATCGGCCAGGGAAGCAGGTTCATTGATATCAATGGCCTTGACTCCGATTTCATCTGCGATTGCTTCAGCAACGGTTCTGGTATGACCGCTGCGGGTCTGATAAATCACTCGTACTGTTCCCACAGGACAATCCTCCTTTTGATACTCCAATTAAAAAAGTGAAATGCTTCAGTCTTTGAAAAACAGATGGCTGAAAAAACTGTTGACGAATGCCAGTATAATCGAAGCCCAGACCGCTGTTCCAAACGATGCGATGGAAGAGCCCCGGCTCAGTGCAAATGCCAGTTCCAGTACTGCTGCGTTGACAATCAGGGAGAACAGACCGAATGTAATGACCGTCCCCGGCAGGGAAATCACTTTCAGCAGCGGCTTGATCGTAATCGTCAGCACTGCCAGTGCAAGTGCAGTGAAGATCAATGACCAGCCATCGGCGAATGTAATCTTCGAGCCGAACAGAATATCCACTGCCCAGAGGGACAGTACATCAATCAGCCAGATTCTCAAAAATCCTTTTCCAGTATCGCTCATGTCTGTTATTCTACCATCCTGTCACAGAAAAGGGTACAGATGTCACAGAACTTTCACTCAGCCGGCGGTGAGAGCTTCCTGCCGATCTCATAGATCAGCACCAGTGCCAGTATGACAATGCATGCATAATCAAAGTACTGCGAGATCTGCGGCTCCACGGTTGCGCTGAAGCTGTTGTCTATCTCTGTAATCTCCGCCTTCATCGGAACACTGCCGACCTGGGTGCCGTCAATGGAAAATACAACACTGGCAGTAATCTGATTGGGATCTTCCAGATCTTCATGCTGGGTCACGATATCCATGGTGATCTGTGACTTGTCAATGGAGGAAGATACCAGCAGGGAGAAATCACTGTTCTCGGTGAATACCACATCATAGGTATGTTTCTTGCCCGAGTAGACTGCAACCGTCTTGGAGCCGACATCGGATCCGCTCAGGGTAATCGTATGATAGCTGCTGAAGCCATAGTCCAGCATCTTCTGTACATCTGCGTAGGCAGTGGCCGCATCTGTTTCACCCAGTACCACGGCAATCAGCGTTGTACCGTCTTTTTCTGCCGAAGCTGCCAGTGCATAGCCGCCTTCCTGGGTACTGCCGATCTTACAGCCCGTGGTGTATTCATAGGCGCTGTCCTGGCCCGGCAGAAGTTCGCAGTCATTGCCGATCGGCCGCTCTGATGTCAGGTTGGTTGCCGCCATCACATAGCCGGAGGTACCGAAGATCTTCTTGAAGGTCGTATTCTTCAGCGCCGTCTGTACCAGGGTCGCAATATCCTTGGCACTGGAATAGTTTTCTTCATTGTTGGTGCCGAAGATATTCTGGAAGTTGGTATCGCCCATACCGATACTCTGGGCGGTGCTGTTCATCAATGCGATAAACGTATCCTGATCGCCGCTGACCCCTTCAGCAAGCATGGCTGTCGTATCATTGGCACTGGCAAGCAGACTGGCGTATTCTGCCGAGACTGCTGTCATTGTTTCACCGTTCTGAATCCACAGCACACCGGAATTATGGCTGTAGGTCTGGAATGCGGTATCGCTCATGGTCAGTTCCTGATCCGGTGTCAGCTTCTCTGTGGCAAGATACACCGACATGATCTTGGTCAGACTGGCCGGATCAAGGTGCGCAGTTGAATTGTTTTCAAACAGTACGCTGCCGGAAGTCGCATCCATTAAAACAGCGCCTTTGGCACTGGTCTCTACTGCTGTGGTGGAAGCTGCGGCCGCAGTCGGTGTGGCAGTGCTTTCCGGTGTGGCTGTTTCACCCTCTGCCTGTACATTGAGTGTGCATACACACATCAATGCCAGGATCCATGTCAGTATCCGTTTCATGGAACTATTTTACCATCATCTGAATACAATCAGCAGAGTCAGGGTACAGAAAAGACATCTCCCATCCGTTTGAAAGATGTCTTGATTAATGATTATGCTTCGTTCAGGGGTCTTGCAATATGCAGCAGGCGCAGTGAATTGAGCACACAGATCATTGCGACACCGGTATCTGCGAACACTGCCATCCACATATTGGCATAGCCAAATGCGCCGAGAATCAGGATGATGAACTTCACGATGATCGCAAAATAGATATTCTCGTTGGTGACCCTGAGAATCCTGCCGGCACTGGAAATGGCCAGGGAAATCTTGGAAGGCTTATCATCCATGATGACCACATCTGCCGCCTCAATGGCCGCATCGCTGCCCAGTCCGCCCATGGCAATACCGACATCAGCCGAGGCAATGACCGGCGCATCATTGACACCGTCTCCGACAAAGGCAACGGTACCGATCTTCTTGAAGTTCTGGACTGTTTCCACTTTGTCAGCCGGCAGACACCCGCCGATGATTTCATCCATGCCGAGCTTCGTGCCGATCTGTTCCGTGATCTCTTTGGAGTCACCGGATACCACAGCGCACTTCTTACCCTCATGGTGCAGTACATTGACTGCTTCAATCGCATCCGGTTTCAGCTGATCGCGCAGCACCAGGCAGCCTTCATAGACGCCGCTGTTAGCGACGTATACCAGCGTACCGGTCGACAGTGTTTCTTCAAATACAATATTGTGATCCTTCATCAGTCTTGCATTGCCAGCCAGAATCTCTTCACTGCCGTGTTTTACAGAAAGTCCACGTCCGGCAATTTCCTTAACATCTGTCACATCACTGTCACTGACAGTGCCTGCATATGCCTTCCGGATTCCTTCGGCGATCGGGTGGTTGGACTGATGCTCGGCATAGGCCGCATCCTGCAGCAGTTTCTCGTTTGAAATACCCTGGGCTGTAATGGTTTCCTCTACAGCGAATGTTCCGGAAGTCAGTGTTCCTGTTTTATCCATGACGACCATGTCCACTTTGGACAGTGCTTCAATGATGTTGGAACCCTTCACCAATACACCGCGGCTGGACAGTCCGCCGATTCCGGCAAAGAACGACATCGGAATGGAGATGACCAGTGCACACGGACAGGAGATGACCAGAAACGTACAGGCCCGCTCAATGCCGGCATCAAGACCCGCGCCAAACACCGCAGTCAGAATTGCCACACATACTGCCGCAACGACCACAATTGGTGTGTAGTAGCGGGAGAATTTGGTAATGAACTTTTCGGCATTGGCCTTATGGGAATCTGAGTTCTCCATCAGATCCAGGATCTTCTTGACCGTGCTGTCGCCATACGTCTTGGTGACTTTGATTTCCAATACACCGCTCTGGTTGACTGAGCCGCTCAATACCTCATCATTGACATCGACATCTCTCGGCTTGGATTCACCGGTCAGACTTGCCGTATCCAGGCTGGAGCTGCCGCTGATGACGGTTCCATCCAGCGGTACCCGTTCCCCCGGCTTGACCCGAATGATATCATCAATGGCCACTTCAGAAGGATCCACCTTCTGATAGCTGCCATCTCTTTGAACCATGGCATAATCCGGACGGATATCCATCAGTGCTCCGATGGACTTTCTGGATTTCTCAACTGCCATATCCTGGAAGTATTCGCCGATCTGGTAGAACAGCATGACGCCGGCCGCTTCCTTGAAGTCTCTCAGGTACAGTGCTGCAATTGTGGCCACACTCATCAGGAAGTGTTCATCGAACACCTTGCCGTGGATGATGTTCTTGAATGCTGCATACAGTACATCACAGCCAAGTACCAGCCAGGCAATGACACTCAGTACAGACTGGGCTGTTCCGTTCATGAACAGGGCAATCACAAACAGGATTGCACCGATGATCAGTCGAGGAACACGGTGGAAGTCATCTTCTTCCTCTTCCTCTGCTTCAGCATGTGTTTCTTCCTTA
>JAKVJO010000050.1 GCA_022486935.1 Solobacterium sp.
GGATTCCGTAACATAAAGAACATGATCGACATGATCATGCTCAAGTGCTCTGATATAGATGTGCAGCTTCCCTACAAAGCTATGAAATTAACCCATTCTTCCTGATGAAGCCTCAGTAATTAAGAAGTTTATATCCTTCTGAGATTAGTCAGCGATGAATGAATTCATCACTGACTATATCAGTAGGTTTTCGAGAAACAAAGACAGGGTTCCTTTGTCATCCAGGTGTGTTTGTTGTCTCCACTCCCACAGAGATTGCGGATATGCCTGGATCACAATGGAACTCTATTTATGAAAGGGTGGGATAGAGAAATATGTATTTGTTTCGTAAAAGTTTAAGCGCACTTGTAACAGTATTGATGATTATTGGGATGAACACTTCAGTATATGCGGAAGAAAGTGTTGCTGATGATCATGGTGCATCCAAATATAATCTGACATTGAATGCAGATAAATCTGAAGAGATGTGTACTGAAGTTTATACTTCGACAGATGCAGATGATACTTCTCTGTATTCCTATGGCAACTTCAATGATGCAGGTGAGGGTTGGTATGTCTGGAATACAGACAGTTCAGCCTGGACTCTGTTTATGCAGGATGATACCCCAATCAATAATGAACAGGATTCTGGAGAAACCTATGATGCACCAGTTACAATCCACGTTTCTTCCTCTGGCGATGATTCTGCTGCAAGAGCAGAAGGTGCAGTGTATGCGACGCTTCAGGGTGCGGTAGATGCTGCAGAATCGAACGACGTAATTGCGATCGATGAAGATATCACACTGAACGACACAGTCACAATTGATGGTAAAGCTTTGACTGTTCGCTCTGATGGAAAAATGATCAAGCGCAATACATTTACTGATGCCATGATTGCATTCAAGAATTCTGCGAATGTTACGATCAGTAACGTCATCATTGATGGCAATAACACAGTTAATTCCATTAAATCACCATTGGTTTGTTATTCTTCCACTCTTACTTTGAAAGAGGGAACCGTTGTTCAAAACAGTGTAGTGAAATGCAATGGGTCAAGTGATAAATATGGTGGCGGCGTTACTGTGACGGGTTCTGAAAACAGAGTTAGTGTACTGAATATTGATGGCGCTTCGGTTATCAATAACCAATCCACTTTCTCCGGAGGCGGAGTATCGGTATATACCTATGGAACAGTAAATTTGATATCTGGATCAATCAGTAATAACAGCTGCAGTGTTAATGCAGGCGGTGTTTATGTAAACAGCCGTTCAACAATGTACATGACTGGCGGAGAGATATCAGGTAATCATGCGACTGGGCCGGGTGGCGGTGTCAGTATCTCTGCTCACTCCGTGGTTGTACAGAGCGGAGGAAGCGTAAGTCAGAACACAAGTGACGCGTATGGCGGCGGCTATGACGTATTCTCCGGCGAAGGAAGCGGAAATGGAGATGATGCGCTTACTCTATCTGGAGATGCACTTGTTACTGGTAACAGTGCAACATCTGGCGGCGGTGGCCTAATTGTTTGGCAGCATTCCACGGTAAACATCATGGACAATGCAACAATCTCCGACAATTCCTCTGGTTCTGACAGTGTGGGCGGCGGTATCTGGCTGACAGATTCCGCAGTTGCAAATATGTCGGGCGGAACAATCTCCGGCAATACTGCAGACAATGGCGGTGCGTTTGGAATCTTCGGCGGCGGTACATTGAATATGACCGGTGGAAATATTACTGGCAATATCGGTGCTACTGGCATGGATTCCGGTATCTATATCGGTGGTGGCTCAACAGCCAATCTGCTCGGCGGATCAATTAAGGATAATGCAGAAGCTACAAGAGGAATGACTGCAACAGTTGCATTAAATGCAACATTGAATCTTGGCGATCTGGATTGCAATGGGGATATCTATCTGGCTCCTAAAAAAGATGATACTCCTGCCAGCGTAGTTAACCTGGTAAAGAAGACAGACAATGACTATCTGATTTCTACCAAGAGTACAGACCAGGAAGATGGCAGAATCATCGTAGTTCCTGGATCAGTTACCGTTGGTGGAACAACATACGCAGAAACAGATACAGAATCCGTTGTCAGTCACTTCAGCCATGTAACAAAAGGTGTTATCAAGGGCAGTGAGTATGATGCGGTAAATGATACTGGAGATCTTGTGCTGAAAGGATACCAGCTGACATTTGATACAGTTCAGCCTGACGCAGCAAAGATTGACCCGGTGAACGGGAATGATGGAGATAAGATAGTTGATCTGCTCCCGGAAGATCCGACGCTGGAAGGATATACATTCCAGGGATGGTATCTGGATGCGGAGTATGCGACAAAGCTCAGTGATACAGATGTACTGAAAGCAAACACCACATTGTACGCAAAGTGGAATAAGAATCCAGATCCAGTGCCTCCGGCTGCTCCAACTGCAACACCATCAAGTTCTGCATCAGCAAGTACATCAAGCATTTCAACTACTTCAAACAACACTCAGTATCTTGTGACATTTCTTGACTGCAAGGGAAACACCGTAAAGGTAGAGTGGGTTACATATCAAGGAAGTGCAACTGCCCCGGTTGGGTTTGGGTCATATACCGGATATACGAATGTATCTGCGAATATTGATCTGAAACCCTCATCATGTAGCGTGAACAACAGTTGGGCCGTGCCTAAAACCTCTGATAAAACCCGGCCACCAGGATAACCATGTCTGTTAAGTCATTTATAACAAAATCCAATTATGATCTACATTCTGATATCAACTGATTCATCAGTTTGGTTTCTGTGGAATTTGGTCAATCAAATTACTTGTCTGCAAGGCAAAGAAAGGATTGGCAGTAAAGGTGTGTGACATGTTAAAACCACACGTCCAAATGATTTGGTTAATTATGGCGACAATCACTGTATTAGTGTTGGCATATAGTTTGTTTATAAGTTTTATAAAATTGTTTGCGTAAAAAAGATCATGAAGAAAAGAGGAATGAATAAATGAAAATTAATAAAATTATTAAAAATGTTGTTTGCATATCTTTATTGCTTATATCGGTTTCAAAAAGTACGATGAATATTAAGGCAGATATTGATAACTCTTTCACTGACATGTCTTCGCTGAAAGCGTGTCTTGCCGCCAATGATAATCACAATGCTTATTGTAGATACGAAGGAAATTCACCCTTTGAATTTACCGAAGATATAGATTTAGGAGAGTTTACTAATAATATCGCCTTCGGAGATTGTGATATTATAGCTGGCACCCATGTAATATCGGGGGTAGCACGAATTAGCACTGACGGTATGTTCAAAGTCAATGGAGCAAGTGAGCTTTCGTTTGATCAACTAGTGTGTAATAATTTTATTGCGGATTCGACGGTTAATCTAAAAGGAATTGTGAAATTGCCGGATAAATATATGTTTTTCGGGGAATTGGCTCATTATACAGATGATGACATCTTTGCTGAAAATGTCGAGTGCTACAGTAGCGATAGTTATCCAGAACTAGGTGTTGCCACTATTTCTTGTATTTCGTGGTATCGTATTCGGATAAGTGGCACTTTGGCAGGAATACTTAATATCAAAGGTGGCGCTGAAGTATACAATAGTTCGCCTAACGATATTTCTGGGGTTCAAATATCCGGGAAAGATCAGATTATTGCTCCGCAAGATAGTTTGCACCTTTTATGTGGCTTTGGCCCAGATCCTTCGCCGGAAACGACACCGGAGTCCACACCGGATACAACACCGGAGACAGTACCGGACGATTCTGTTGATTCGTTCGTTGTTACATTCTTGGATTGCAATGGAGAAACAGTTTCTGTGCAGTCTGTTCCTTATCAGGGTAATGCTGTTCCACCGGCGGGTTATTCCTATATGGGATACACTGATATTTCAGCTAATGTCGATTTAAAACCAACTGGTTGTGTGACAGGATATGCTGTTCCAAATACAGCCGACAGAGGATAAACACCTCGATTTACGTAATAACTAAAAATCCCCTGCAGAACTGAATGTCTGCAGGGGATTGCTATATCTTTTGGACCTTAGATCTTCTTCAGGAGATACTGGATTTCCTGATGGGCAGTTTCACCTGCTCTGAGGATTGGCTTTGGTTCGATATCAGGATAGTTGATGCCGTTGGGGAAGTATTCAGGCTCGAAGCATACAGCGCTTCTCTTGATATACTTGCGGCCTTTCTTACCGGTCATGCCATTGAGCCAGTTGGAGGTGTAGAGATGAACACCCGGCAGGTTGGAGAGGGTGGTAAGCTCTACCTTTTCGCCTCTGCATACAGCCATCTCTCTCAGGCCTGTTCCCGGAATCGGGAAGTGGTGATCATAGCCATTGCCCAGCTTGATCTGTTCGCAGTCCGCATCGATCTCCTTGCCGATCTTCTTGAAGGAAGTGAAATCAAACGGAGTGTCTTTGACAGTCACGATCTTGTCAAGTGCGAGGCCTCTTTCGTTGGAGCATGCGAAGGTATCACCATCAATCTTGACTTCATCTTCGAGGACGGAATCATTGTCATCCAGGTTGAAGTAGGAGTGGTTGGTAATGCCAAGCAGGGTATCCTGATCTGAAGTTCCTTCAGTCATGATATCAATGCCGTTGTCCATCAGGGTATAGGTGATCTTGATGTTCAGATTGCCAGGATAGCCTTCATCGCCATCCGGTACCATGTCAGTGAAGATGACACTGTTGCCTTTTTCTTCAGCCTTGTAGATACGCTTATCAAGACCGATGGATCCGCCATGCAGGGAAAGGTCTCCCTTGTTGTCTTCAACATGGTATTCCTTGCCATTCAGTGTGAAGCAGGCGTGGTTGATACGGTTGGCAACTCTGCCGATCATGGCGCCGATGTGTGCTTCCTGGCCTTCATAGCCGGCCATGTCTTCAAAGCCTTCGGAAATATCAATTCCGGTATCCTTTTCAATAAAGGACTGCAGAATTGCTCCATAGGTGATGACTTTCATGATGAGGTGCTCATTCTCGATGGTGTAGATGTCTACTTCTCTTCCATCTTTGGTGGTTCCAAACAGCTGTTTGCTCATATTGTATTGTTAGTCCTGCCCTTTCTTTTTCATTATAGAACAAACTGCCCGCCTTCCAAGATGAAAGCGGACAGCTTAAGGAGGAAACTTTGATTACTCTGGCTGCTTGCCGATATAGGCAAGAATGCCGCCGTCCACATAGAGGATGTGTCCATTCACAAAGTTGGACGCATCGGATGCCAGGAACACAGCCGGTCCCTGCAGATCAGAGGTATCTCCCCAGCGTCCTGCCGGGGTCTTGGATACGATGAACTGGTCAAACGGATGACGGGATCCGTCCGGCTGTTTTTCTCTCAATGGTGCAGTCTGCGGAGTTGCGATGTAACCGGGTCCAATGCCGTTGCACTGGATGTTGGCACCGCCGTACTCGGAGCAGATATTTCTTGTCAGCATCTTCAGACCGCCCTTGGCTGCAGCGTATGCAGATACCGTCTCACGGCCCAGCTCAGACATCATGGAACAGATGTTGATGATCTTGCCATGGCCCTTCTTGATCATGCCTGGAATGACTGCCTTGGAGACAATGAACGGTGCGTTGAGATCAACGTCAACGACAGCACGGAAATCCTCTGCACTCATATCGCACATCGGAATACGCTTGATGATGCCGGCATTGTTGACAAGGATATCAATTGTACCGACTTCTTCATCAATCTGTTTAACCATTGCCTGTACAGCAGCCTCATCTGTGACATCACAGAGATAGCCATGTGCTTCAATGCCAAGTTCCTTATATGCGGCAATGCCTTTAGCCAACATCTCCGGCTTGCGGTCATTGAAACAGATCGTTGCACCGGACTTTGCAAACGCAGATGCGATCGCAAAGCCAATCCCGTAACTTGCTCCGGTGACAAGTGCTACCTTGCCATCCAGTCTGAATTCTTTCTGATCAAACATTGTTTGATTATCCCTCTTTCAATTAACGCTGTACTCTGCCGTTGGCATTGCCCTTTGCAAGGGCAAGTGCTTCCTGCTCACTGACCAGGTTGAAGTCACCTGGAATGGTATGCTTCAAAGCAGATGCGGCAACTGCAAACTCCAGTGCCTGTTTTGGATCATGCCAGTTGGTCATGCCGTGGATCAGGCCTGCTGCGAAGGAATCGCCGCCGCCGACACGGTCAGTAATCGGATCAATATCATAGTGTTTGGACTCATAGAACTCATTGCCGTCATAGATCAATGCTTTCCATCCGTTGTGGGTGGCAGTATGTGATTCTCTCAGGGTGGATGCCATCAGCTTGAAGCCGAACTTCTCCATCATCTGCTTGAAGATGGTATGGTATCCGGAGGCTTCTGTATCGCCGCCTTCAACGTCTGCTTCAGGTTTGAAGCCAAGGCACTTCTCTGCGTCTTCTTCATTGGAGATGCAGACATCAACATATTCCATGAGCGGTCTCATGATGCTCTGGGCCTTCTCCGGTGTCCACAGTTTCTTGCGGTAGTTCAGATCGCAGGATACCGTCACACCGTTGCGGTGTGCTGCCTCACAGGCAAGTCTGGTCAGTTCTGCAGCCTTGTCGGAAATGGCAGGGGTAATGCCGGACCAGTGGAACCAGTCAGCACCTTTCATGATGGCATCGAAGTCAAAGTCATTTGGATCTGCCTCAGCGATGGAGCTGTTGGCACGGTCATAGATGACTTTGGAAGGACGCATGTCAGAGCCGTTCTCACAGTAGTAGATACCTACTCTGTCGCCGCCTCTTGTGACATAGTCGGTATGAACGCCATACTTGCGCATGGCATTGATGGCAGCCTGGCCGATCTCATGATCCGGAAGCTTGGAAACGAAGTAAGCTTCATCTCCGTAGTTGGCGCAGGATACAGCGACATTTGCCTCACCGCCGCCATAGATGACATCGAACGCATCAGACTGTACGAAACGCTTCACTCCGGAAGGGCTCAGTCTGAGCATGATTTCTCCGAATGTTACAACCTTTGACATTGTTCTTTCCTCCTGTCTCAGTTATTGATCAGATGGATTGCAAATCCGGCAATCTCATCCTTGAAGTATGCAAACTTGGCATCGCCGGCTTCATCATAGGCGATCGTGGATTCATCGAATGCATAGCCGAGTGCTGTGTAGTAAGCCATGGCACGCTCGACAGAATTGACGCCGACTGCGATGTGTCCTTTGGTTCCCTTCCAGTTGCCTTCGCTCATGACTTCAACAAGCTCACTGCCGAAGTAGCCCTTGTTTGTTTCCCTGACATTGCCGAGCATGATATTGGCAAAGTCCTGGGCAGTCCTTGAAGCGACATCATTGGTCGCGTTGACACCGACATGCTTGACTCTCAGACCGAGCATCTTCAGCACTGCATCATGGGTGATCTTCTCAAGTTCAGCGAACTGCTTGCTGTCGATCATATCCGTCTTGACCATCCAGGTGCCGCCGACTGCGAAGATCTTGTCGCTGGCCAGATAGTCATTCATGTTTTTTTCATTCACACCGCCGGTCGGCATGAAGTTGATATTGCGGTAAGGACCGCAGAGTGCCTTGATGGTCTTGATTCCGCCCAGAGGTTCAGCCGGGAAGAACTTGACGGTATGAAGTCCGAGTTCCAGTGCCTGCTCAATTTCACTTGCATTGGCAACACCCGGAATCATCGGGAGTCCCTTGGACTGGACATACTTGACGACCTCCGGATTCAGTCCCGGAGCGACGATGAACTCTGCACCTGCATCAATGGCGGAGTCAACCTGTTCCCTGGTCAGTACGGTTCCGGCACCGACCAACAGGTCAGGGCGTGCTTTCTTCATTGCGATCATGGCGTCGTGTGCAGCTGGGGTACGGTAGGTTACTTCAGCGGCCGGAAGTCCGCCTTTGCACAGTGCTTCAGCGAGCGGTGCAGCGTCTTCAACATGATTGAGAGCGATGGCAGGAATGATGCCAATGCCATGAAGGCGTTTCATTACATTCTGTTCAGACATATAGAGTCTCCTTTCGGTTTGATTAACCGGTTCACCTACACTTTATGCTTGCGATGCACTAAAGTCAATATAAAGTGATGCACAATTGTGATGATAGTGTGATATTCAGCAAAACTGAACAAAGTTTACCAGATTGTTGACAAGCGAAAGTTCCGGATGTATGTTTTACTTGCAAACCAGTTTATAAACGGCAGGAGGAAAACTCATGAAAAAGAAAATTACAATTAACGATATTGCCAAGCTTGCCGGTGTTTCCAAGACCACTGTCTCGTTCTATCTGAACGGAAAGTACGACAAGATGTCAGAAGAGACCAAGGCAAGAATCGGCAGCGTCATCGAGAAAACAGACTACCAGCCCAATACCCTGGCAAGATCTCTGAACTCCAAGCAGACGCATCTGATCGGCGTCATTATCGGTGATATCACCAATTCCTTTGCCAACCAGGTCATCAAGGGTATCAATGACTACTGCCAGCAGCAGGGCTATCAGATGATCGTCGGCTCCAGCGGATATGAACTGGAACATGAGCGCAAGTATGTCAGGTCCATGGGTGCCATGGGTGCCGATGGATTCATCGTCCAGCCGACCGTGTACTTTGAGACCATGTGGCGGGAGTCCGGCAATGACAAACCGATTGCCTACTTTGATTCCCCGAATCAGGCCAGCCAGGATCTCTGGGTCAAGACAAATAACTTCGAAGCAGTCTATAACGCAGTCGAAGAACTGACGGAACGCGGCTATGACCAGTACGTCATGATTACGGCTGATCCATATGTCCTGAATACCCGTATGGAACGTTATAAGGGATTCACAGAATGCCTGGATGAACGCAGGCTTCCGTATTCTGTCATTACTGCAGATGTCAACACGACACCGGCAGAACTGAAGAAACAGCTGGATCCGGTACTGAATGAGAAGAAACACACCTGTGTGTTTGTGTGCAACAACTGGCTGCTGGATAAAGCATATCTGGTCATCCGTGATTACAAGAAACTGATTCCGGATCATATCGGACTGATTGGCTTTGACTCCCTGGAGTGGAGTGAACTGGCATCACCGTCCATTACCACGATTGTCCAGCCGGCTTATGAAGAAGGCCAGACTGCCGCAAGGATCCTGATTGACCGGATTGAAGGCAAGAACAACGAGGCACCGAACTGGATTCTGCAGTGCCGCATCAATGAACTGGAATCAACCCGCCGCTAACAGACGGATATTGATAGAAGCGGACCAGATAACGCAGTGAGTCTGGAAGAAGAGGGGTATGAATATGCAGTTATTAAACAAAGAAATGACACATCCGATTGACCGTCCTGTAAGAGTATGCCAGTTTGGCGAAGGAAACTTCCTGCGTGCATTTGTTGACTACATGGTCGACATTGCCAACGAGAAGGGACTGTTTGACGGTTCTATCGTACTGATCAAGCCGATTGAGTATGGCACTACAGAACGCTTCCACAAGCAGGACTGTCAGTACACCCTGCAGCTGAGAGGCAGAGTCAAGGGCGAGCCATACGTTGAGACCAGACAGATCACTTCTGTCAAAGACATCGTTTCCCCGTTTGAAGATTATGAGAAGTACATCAATGTCGCAAAGATCCCGACCCTGCGCTTTGTCGTATCCAATACCACCGAGGCCGGCATTGTCTT
The DNA here is from genome assembly GCA_022486935.1 of Solobacterium sp. Classification (GTDB taxonomy): domain Bacteria; phylum Bacillota_I; class Bacilli_A; order Erysipelotrichales; family Erysipelotrichaceae; genus Bulleidia. The sequence goes on from JAKVJO010000050.1 coordinate 9,605, forward strand.
CAATGAGAATGACAAGTTCGAAGAGAAGAAGAACATCTCCTACCCGGGCAAGCTGACACAGTTCCTGCTCACCAGATATACCGAGTTCAATGGTGCACATGACAAGGGACTGGTCATGTTACCGGTGGAACTGATCGATGACAACGGCATCAACCTGAAGAAGTGCGTCATGGAGTACATCGCCCTCTGGCAGCTGGATGACAGCTTCAAGCAGTGGGTAGAAGATGACTGCATCTTCACTTCCACACTGGTTGACCGTATCGTTACCGGCTATCCGCGTGCCGATGCAGAAAAGATCTGGAATGATCTGGGCTATGAAGACGACTGCCTGGATACTGCCGAGCCGTTTGCCCTGTGGGTCATTGAATCCGCAAAGGATATCTCCAAAGAATGGCCGATGGACAAGGCACTGGAAGGCAAGGAAGGCATGAGTGTCATCTTTACCGATAACCAGAAGCCTTACAAGCAGCGCAAGGTACGCATCCTGAATGGTGCACATACTTCATTCGTCCTGGCTTCCTATCTGAAGGGCAATGACTTTGTCAATCAGTCCATGAAAGATCCGATCATCAACCAGTTTATGGAGAAGACCATTCACGAAGAAGTCATTCCGACACTGAGTCTTCCAAGAGAAGACTGCGAAGCATTCGCAACTGCAGTCACAGACCGTTTCAACAATCCGTTCATCCAGCATTCCCTGCTGGCAATCTCATTGAACTCCGTATCCAAGTGGCGTGCCCGCTGCATGCCGTCCTTACTTGGCTATGTTGAGAAGTTCAACAAGCTCCCTGAGCATCTGACATTCTCCATTGCCGCACTGATGGTATTCTATTCCAGCACGGAAATGGGTGAAGGCTGCCTCAAGGGCACCCGCGGCACTGATACCTATGAGATCAAAGATGATCAGGCGGTTCTGGACTTCTTCAAGGAGAACTCCCCGAAGCCGACTGCAGAGTTTGTCCATAACTATCTGTCCAACACAGACTTCCATGGTCAGGATCTGACCAAGGTCCCGGGACTTGAGGCAAAGGTGACCGAGTATCTGGATGCCATCCGCACCAGCGGCATGGAGAAGACACTCGAGAAATACTTTGGCTGATATGCTGAGGGCAATCCGGATTCACGAAACTGACAATGTCGCAGTTGCTTTGACGCCTTTGAAACAGGGGGAGTCATTCCAGTTCGGCGATGTCAGTGTCACCTTGAAAGAAGATATCGAACAGGGTCATAAGTTCTCCCTGAAAGATATCGCTGCCAACGAGAATATCATCAAGTATGGAACGATGATCGGCCATGCAGTGGAAGCGATCCCTGCCGGCTGTCATGTCCATACGTCCAATATCAAGACAAATCTTGGCGATGTCCTGCATTATGAGTATCACCCGGTTGCCGCAAAGCAGCCGGACGCAGAACACCGTACCTTCCAGGGCTATGTACGCAGTGACGGACAGGTCGGCATCCGCAATGAGATCTGGATCATTCCCACTGTTGGCTGTGTCAACAATGTTGCCCAGGCAGTGGAGCGTCAGGCCCAGCAGTATAAGCAGGGATCCATTGATTCCATTGTGTCCTTTGCACATCCGTATGGCTGCTCGCAGATGGGCGATGACCAGGAGAATACCAGAACAATTCTGGCAGATCTCATCCATCATCCAAATGCCGGCGGTGTACTGGTACTTGGCCTTGGCTGTGAAAATTCCAACATCGATGTACTGAAACCATATATTGGAGACTATGACCCGGAGCGTATCCGCTTTGTGGTTGCCCAGCAGCACGAAGATGAAATCCAGGCATGCCTGGATCAGCTGAAAGAACTCGCTGAGATTGTCGGTAAAGATGTACGTACAGAAGTCCCGGCTTCCAAACTGAAGGTCGGACTGAAGTGCGGCGGTTCAGACGGACTCAGCGGCATTACTGCCAATCCGGTTGTCGGCAGATTCTCAGATCTTCTGACAGCAGACGGCGGCACTACGATCCTGGCAGAAGTACCGGAAATGTTCGGTGCTGAAACCCAGCTGATGAACCGTGCCCAGGATGAAGCGACCTTTGAGAAGACAGTTGATCTGATCAACAGCTTCAAGAACTACTTCACTGCTTATCATCAGACGATTTATGAAAACCCGTCCCCGGGAAATAAGGCCGGCGGTATCTCCACACTGGAAGATAAATCCAATGGCTGTGTACAGAAGAGCGGCAGTGCACCTGTCAAAGATGTACTGAAATACGGCGACCGCCTGAAGAACAGCGGGCTGAATCTGCTGTCTACACCGGGCAATGACCTGGTTGCCTCAACTGCAGAAGCTGCAGCAGGATGCCAGATGATTCTCTTCACGACCGGACGCGGAACACCATTTGCGACAGCTGTTCCAACCCTGAAGATCTCCACCAATACTGCCCTGGCAGAGAAGAAGTCCAACTGGATTGATCTCAATGCCGGTACAGCAGTAGAAGGAAAGACCATCCCGGAAGTGGCAGAACAGCTCTATGATCTGGTGATCTCCACTGCATCCGGAGCACCTGCCAAATCAGAAGATGCCGGCTATCATGATATTGCCATCTTCAAGCAGGGTGTCACGCTCTAGGAAACACAACGAAACTGTCTTCTGCATGACGCAGGAGGCAGTTTTTGCGGGCTTACCAAACTTAACCGGGGTTTCGCCAAAGTAGTTGGGGACAACTTCCGGGGTCATTAAGTGGGGTCGGTAATGTAAAAATGAAAGAAGGTATTTTGACGGAAGTATTTCATTCCCCAAAGATACCTTCTTTTACATTGTCTAGATCGTCAAATTATGAGTTAGTGCTTGTTGTATGGACCGCGTTTCTTACCGGTGTACCTGTGTACTTGTTCGGGTGTTTTTGGTACGCCCAGAATAGACGCATCATCTCGTGTTGCCCACAGCAGCCTGTTTCTTACGAAGCTGAAGTTGGATACACCATGCGAATCACTTCGAAGATTTGAGGGCTTGTTGTTGAATGATTCCATAGGACCATTGGACAAGCGTCTGAGCGATTTGTGGGCATTGTTTACGTCTTCTACTTTGAGGTACGTAAAGGAATTGATGATGGGATCGTGATAGGTCTTCAAGAGCCTTGAAAAGGCATTGAAGATTTTAATATCACATTTCCCATAGAACTCAATCAATTCATCAAGACGCTTGGCGGCCTGGTCAGGGGCATTAATGTAATCACCATTAAACTGTTCATATAAATCCTTGTACAGTTTGATACGGTCAAAGTCAGGATCGAGTTTCATGAACAGATCTTCCCACTGATAAGTGTCTAATGTTCTCTGCAATTTTTGGTTGAAACATCTGGGGAAGTAAGTGATGTTATCGCTGTTTTCCAACAATACCCATTTTGCTTTCTTCAGAATATAGACCTCATCAGAATCTGCCTGTGTCTCAAATTCTTTGTTTGAGTTTTGGTTCTTATTCGCCAGAGCTTTCCGGTCACGTTCCTGATAACGCTTTTTGACTTCAGTGATGTACCTGTTGATCAGATTGTTCAGCCACTGTATTACGTGGAAACTGTCGCATATTGGCTTTGCATGCTTGAAATAGCGGTGTGTGTAGTTGATGTAAGGATTATACATGTCTGTGATCTGATACTTTACTGCATCACGTTCTTCCTGTGGAATACCCAAGAAATAAGCACACGTATACTTTTCTCTTCGTGAGGGTAGGACATCCAGAATTTCACCAGTGATAAAGTCCATGATTACCAAGGCGTATTTGTATTCGCTGCAGATGTTCAGAAACACTTCATCAATCGAAATGATAGAAGTCAGTTTCTTTCTTGGCATATCAACATATTGCTGAAATACCTGATGTACGTACGTGTCCGATACATGGAATTCCCGAGCGACTTCAGCACATGTCTTTTTAAGATCTTTGAGTTCCTTGAGGATCAGAATAGGAATGATCTTAGTGCTGCGCTTTCGTCTCTCTAAGAAATCAAACTTATCAGCACAGGTATAATCGCATTCAGGATTGGAACACTTCCATCTTCTGCCGATTACAGTCAGGTCAAGCACGTAATCATCTTGAAGCACTTGATTGTTTGGGTGTCGGGTAAAGGTGCCTTTTGAATACAACCGTGAATGGCAATAAGGACAATACATTGGCTTGAGCTTCTTCCGGACAACTACATGTTTCAGATTGCAGTGTTCTTCAACATGACAATCAATAATTTCAGAATCCTTGTCAACGATGTCCAATAATTCTGTGATACTATTCGATGTGGGTATATATATCCCTTCTTTCCATATTCGATCTAGACAATCACTATGGTAGAAGAA
>JAKVJO010000051.1 GCA_022486935.1 Solobacterium sp.
AGAATTCTGTCTTGCCGTCTGCGTCAGTAAGTCCGCTTGCAACGAAGCTGGAAGCAGGCTGCTGACCAGCCTTGCCGATGTTCTCGACAATGTAGTTACGGTCGAAGAGCAGGGAAACTGCATTACGGATTTCTTCCTGAGCCTTTTCAGCATCAGCACCAGTCAGTGTAGATGTAGAAGGCAGGATGCTCTGGTTGACGTTCCAGATGACATAATAAGTGCCAAGCTGGCCGGCAATCGTGAATTCATCAGGATACTGGGTCTTGAGGGCATCAATTTCCTGAGTCGGTACATCGTCGATCATCTGCCAGTCTCCGTTTTCGAAGTTGGACAGCATGTTATCAGCGTTGTCAGACAGATAGAAGTTGATGGTCTTCATTGTGACCTTGTCAGCATCATAGTAGTCATCATTCTTGGTGAGGGTGATCAGGGAGTTGTGATCCCAGCCTGTCAGCTTATAAGCGCCGTTGCAGACATAAGTGGAAGGATCAGTAGCCCAGTTGTCGTTGGAAACAACATCTTCCTTGACCGGGAAGTATGTCGGGAACGCAAGGAACTGATCCCAATATGCAACTTCGTTGGTCAGTGTAACTACCAGAGTCTTGTCGTCCGGTGCAGAGACGTTCAGTTTTGCATCTGGATTGAGCTGGTTGCCTGCATCATCAGTAGCTGTGACATCATCATAGCCATCGATGACTTCAAACATATAGGCATAGTCAGAACCGGTTGCCGGAGCAACTGCACGGTTCCAAGCATAGACGAAGTCGTTGGCAGTGACATCAGAACCGTCAGACCACTTCATTCCATCACGGAGTGTATAAGTGTAAGTGACAGTGCCGTCGTCGTTTGTAACGCCTTCAGGCAGTTCTGTAGCTGCATCCGGGACGATCTTCAGCGTACCGTCATCAGCCTGTTCATACTTGGCAATGCCTGAGAACAGGTGGACCAGATACGTAGCGCCATCTACAGAAGAGTTCAGAGCCGGGTCGATTGAGCTTGGTTCGGAAGCGATGCATACATTAATGGAATCAGATCCGGAAGCTGTTGTAGTGCCAGTTGCCGATGTTGAACCGGAGCTGGAACTGCCGCAAGCTGCCAGGCCGACTGTCATTGATGCTGCCATCAATAAAGCCATAACCTTTTTCATTTCTTTCCTCCTAAGAATACATTTCTATCTCCACACCCCTGCACCGGTCTGCACCGACCATGTACGAATGTATTGACCAAATCTGGAATTACTTTGCTGCTTCAGCTGCTGTTTCCACTGCCGGCTGTTCTGCAGCCGCTGTTTCTTCAGCAGTCAGTGTATTGATTTCTGCTACCCTGTGGCAGGCAACGAAGTGACCCTTGCGGATCTCCTTCAGTGCCGGCATGGAACCAGCGCACTTTTCAGTAGCGAACTGGCAGCGGGTACGGAACGGACATCCGCTTGGTGCATCCAATGGTGATGGGATGTCGCCCTTCAGCACGATACGCTTGTTGGCTCTTGCCTTCTTTGGATCCGGCAGCGGCACTGCACTCAGCAGTGACTGGGAATACGGATGCAGCGGATGGTTGTAGATTTCCTCTGAATCAGCCAGTTCTACCAGTCTGCCCAGATACATGACGGCGATCCGGTCACTGATGTGACGGACAACCAGAAGGTCATGGGCGATAAAGAGATACGTCAGTCCCAGTTTATCCTGAAGTTCATCAAACATGTTGATGACCTGGGCCTGAATGGAAACGTCCAGTGCAGATACCGGCTCATCGCAGACGATGAACTGCGGATTGACAGCCAGGGCTCTTGCAATACCGATACGCTGTCTCTGGCCGCCTGAGAATTCATGGGCATAACGGGATGCGTGTTCGGAGTTCAGTCCGACATAGCCCATCAGTTCCAGGATTCTTGCCCGGCGTTCTTCCTGTGTCTTGTACAGGTGATGGACATCGAGCGGCTCACCGATGATATCGGCGACCGTCATACGCGGATTCAATGAAGAATATGGATCCTGGAAGACCATGGTGGCCTTTTTGCGGAATTCCTGTAAATCTTCCTTGGTCTTTACCTGCTTGCCGTCATAGTAGATTTCTCCGCCTGTCGGCTTGTAAAGCTGCAGGATGGTACGGCCGACTGTTGTCTTGCCGCAGCCGGATTCTCCGACCAGTCCGAGTGTCTCGCCCCGTTTGATATCGAACGATACATCATCAACTGCTTTCAGCGGCTTGGTCTTGAAGAAGCCGACATTGATATCGAAGTATTCTTTCAGATGCCTGATTTCTACAAGAGGCCGTTCATTCGTATTTTCACTCATGATCTGCACCTCCTTTTTCAGGTTCATCAAGTTCAATGGACCCGTCTGCAATGCCGTCTTTCACATTCATCCAGCAGGATGCCATGTGATCCTTGTTGATGGTCATACGCTCAGCGTGTTCATGGATGCAGATCTTCATCGCATTCTCACAGCGCGGGGCAAACGGACATCCCTTCGGAAGCGCCAGCAGATCGATCGGAGTTCCGGCAATCGGATGCAGCTTCTGACCGGCAGAATCCATGGTCGGAATTGATCTCAGCAGTCCCTTGGTATACTCATGTTTCGGGTTATAGAAGATCTCATCAGCAGTTCCCTGCTCACAGATCTGTCCGGCATACATGACGATTGTTTCATCGCACATCTGTGCTACAACGCCCAGGTCATGGGTAATCAGGATAATTGCCATTCCCAGTTCATTCTGCAGTGACTTCATCAGTTCCAGAATCTGGGCCTGAATGGTAACGTCCAGTGCAGTTGTCGGTTCATCGGCAATCAGGATATCCGGTTCGCAGGCCAGTGCCATGGCGATCATGACTCTCTGACGCATGCCGCCGGAGAACTCGTACGGATACTGCTTCATACGCTTATCCGGATCGTTGACGCCGACCAGCTTCAGCATCTCGACAGCTCTGTCCCATGCCTGTTTCTTATCACGGTCGGTATGCAGGACAATTGCTTCAATCAGCTGATGGCCGATGGTATATACCGGATTCAATGAGGTCATTGGATCCTGGAAGATAATTGAAATTCTGTCACCGCGGATGGTCTTCATGACCTTTTCACCGGAACCTACCAGTTCCTGACCGTCGAATTTGATGGAACCGCCGACGATCTTACCGGTATCTGCCAGGATCTGCATGATGGAATATGCAGTGACTGACTTTCCGGATCCCGACTCGCCGACAATGCCGAGCACCTTGCCGCGATCCAGATTGAATGAAATCCCGTTAACTGCCTTGACCTCGCCTGCATCTGTGAAGAAGGAGGTATGCAGATCTTTTACTTCAAGTAAACTCATTGCTTTCCCCTTCCTTTCACTACGCGTTCAGCTTCGGGTCAAACGCATCCCGGAGTCCGTCTCCAAACAGGTTCAATGACAATACAATCAGTGAGATAATCACCGCCGGTATGACCAGACGGTAAGTGTATGAACTGATGCCGTTCAATGCATCGGAAGCCAGAGATCCAAGCGATGGCATTGGTGCGTTGACGCCCAATCCCAGGAAGGACAGGTAACTCTCCGTAAAGATTGCTGACGGAATCTGCAGACACGTGGAGATGATAATGACAGATACACAGTTCGGAATCATGTGCCGGCGGATAATCCAGCTGGCCTTGGCACCGGTAGCCTGAGCTGCCAGTACATATTCCTGTTCTTTCAAAGAAAGGATCTGGCCGCGGATCAGTCTGGCCATGGATACCCAGTACAGGGCACCGAATACGATAAACAGTGACAGCATGTTGGAACCGAGTTTGGCAAATACCGTACCTTCAATTGCCGAACCAAGCGTCTGTTTCAATACGGAGGACAGCAGGATGATCATCAGGGTATCAGGAAGTGAATAGATGACATCGACGATCCGCATCAGTACCATATCTACCTTGCCGCCGCAGTAGCCGGCAATGGAGCCGACCAGCAGGCCGATGATCAGGACAATCAGTGAAGCGAAGAAGCCGACCATCAGGGAAATGCGGGTTCCGTAGACACAGCGGATGAAGTAATCACGTCCGGAGGAGTCTGTTCCGAAGATATGCGGGAACACGCTGACGCCGGATGCTTTCAGTTTCAATTCAGTGGTGCCGTATTCAAACGGCTTGAGGTTCAGATAGCTGGCATCAACTGCCTTGCCAGCTGTTGCACCGAGCATCTGGTCATATTTATACGGCCAGAACATCGGGATGAAGATACAGCCCAATACGATAATCACAAGTACGATCATTGAGATCAGCGCAATTTTGTTCTTGCATAGACGCTTCATGCCATCCTTGAAGAAGGTGGTGGAAGGTCTCATTTTTACGAGATATTCCTTGTCTTCCTTGGATGCCGGCTCGAAGGAGTCCGGATTGACATGCATGGATAATTTCATCTGCGACATTTTTCCTTCCTCCTCAGTCGAAGCTGATCCGCGGATCCACGACTTTATAGAGGATATCGCTGATCAGGTTCATGACGACAATCAGTGTTGCCAGCACAATCGTAGTGCCCATAATCAATGGATAGTCACGGCCGGTAATGGAATTGACAAAGGCACGTCCGATCCCCGGTACTGCAAAGATCTGCTCAACAACCAGTGATCCGGTAACGATACCTGCGATCATCGGTCCGCAGTAAGTAATGACCGGGATCAGGGAATTCTTCAGTGCATGGCGGAACACAATCTTCATGCCGGAGACACCCTTTGCCTTGGCAGTGCGGATATAATCCTGCCCCAGTACATCCAGCATGGACGATCTGGTCAGACGGGTGATATACGCCATCGGGTATAGCGACAGCGTCACAACCGGCAGGATCAGGCCTTTGGCCGTACTCCCGTTTGCCGGGAACCATCTCAGTTTGACTGCAAACAGAGCCAGTAACAGTGTTCCCATAATAAATGAAGGCATTGATACAAATAAGGTCGTGATAACCATGATAATCTTATCAATCACCTTATTACGGCGAAGTGCCGCAAGTGATCCAAGAACGGTGCCGACAATCAGGGCGATTGCGGCTGCGATCAGACCGAGCTTGGCTGAAGTTTTCATACCATCACCGATAATGTCAATGACATCACGGCCGCGCTGCTTCAGCGATGGGCCGAAGTCAAGCTTGGTGACGATACTGACAAGATAAGTCCAGTACTGTTCCATCAGCGGTTTGTCCAGGCCGTATTTGGCTTCAAGGGCCTTCTGAGTTGCCTCAGAGATCGCCTTCTCACCAAGGAAAGGTCCGCCTGGCACTGCATGCATAATGAAAAAGGTCAGAGTGATGACAACCCAGATCGTAAAGATTGCCATCAGGATACGTTTCAGAATGTAAGATAAAGTTTTTGTATTCATTGATAGCCACTCCTAGAGTTACTTGCCTATTGTAGCGTACATAACTTTCGGTTTCAATCTTTTCTCACATTCGCGTCACCGTTTTCACACAAGAGAAGCACTGTTTTTCAGGATATTTTACATTTTTTACAATTTATGAAATTTGTCTTGTTTCAACCACAATGATGTAATGTTTCAAAAATTGAACAAGCAGTTTCCTGGAAGCTGCGATGACAATTCCCGTCATTATTGGTATAATTCTTCCTGCACACGGAGAAGTACCCAAGAGGCTGAAGGGACTGGTTTCGAAAACCAGCAGACGTGAAAGCGTGCGAGGGTTCGAACCCCTCCTTCTCCGCCAGAAAAATGAAAAAGCACTGCAGATCCTTGAATAACCGGAAATGCAGTGCTTTCTTTTTGCTATTTCGCTGCCCGTTTTCTCTGGAAGAACTTGACCAGTTCCACCAGCGGCATAATCAGCCAGCCAAGTGCCAGGGCAATGCCGAATTCCATCCAGGAAATGGTGGTAAAGCCAAACAGATTGGCAATGAACGGAACTTCAATGACCAGAATCAGTACTGCCAGCGCTCCGGCCATGGAAAGATACAGTGCCTTGTTGTGGCTGCGCATCTTCAGCAGCGAACCGCGCTGGGAACGCATATTGAAGCTGTGGAAGATCTCACACATGTTCAGGGTCAGAAATGCCATGGTCATGCCATCCGGTGAGATTCCGACAGGCATCTCCCATACCCCGGCTTCCAGGGAATGGCCCAGAATATAGGAGAACAGGGTAATTGCCGCAATCAGGATTCCCTGATAGGCAACATCTGCCCCCATCCCGCCGGCGAAGATCCCGTCTTTAGAGTCTCTCGGCTTGCGTTCCATGATATTCTGCTCCGCATCTTCCATGCCCAGGGCAAGTGCCGGGAAGCAGTCAGTGATCAGGTTGATGAATAACAGATGAACCGGCTTCAGCAATGTGAAGCCCATCAGGGTAGCCATGAAGACACCGATGACTTCTGCCAGGTTGGAACCCAGCAAAAACTGGATTGCCTTGCGGATGTTGTCATAGATCCTTCTGCCCTCTTCAATTGCATTGACGATGGTCGCAAAGTTATCATCAGCGAGGATCATATCTGCAACATTCTTGGTGACATCTGTACCGGTGATACCCATACCGATGCCGATATCTGCAGATTTGATCGAAGGTGCGTCATTGACGCCATCACCCGTCATGGCAGTGACAGCACCCCTTGCCTTCCATGCCTGGACGATCCGGACTTTGTGCTCCGGCTGTACACGGGCATAGACGTGGTACTTTGTAATGTTTTCTTTCAGGGTCTCATCATCCATATCATTCAGCTGCGCACCGGTCAGTGCTTCGCTGCGATCTTTGACAATGCCCAGTTCTTTTGCGATCGCAACAGCGGTATCCAGATGGTCGCCGGTAATCATGACCGGGGTAATGCCTGCCTTGCGGCATTCAACAATTGCCGCTTTGACTTCCGGACGGATCGGGTCAATCATGCCGCAGAGACCGATAAACGTCAGATCCTGTTCCAGCGCTTCCGGAGAATGATCCGTCGGCTGAACACTGTAGGTACGGTAGGCTGCCGCAAGGACACGGAGTGCCTGATCTGCCAGCAGTTTATTCTCCGCCAGGATCGCTTCCCGGCGTTCTTCTGTCAGTTCTTCTTTTTTGCCATGCACCAGCACATAGCTGCAGCGCTTCAGCACTTCATCCGGTGCACCCTTGGTGTATTGGATCAGTCCCTGCTCACGGCTGTGAACCGTGCTCATCATCTTGCGCAGGGAATCAAACGGTGCTTCATCCACACGCGGCTGTTCATTCTGCAGTACATTTTTGGAATAGCCCTCTTTGGCGGCAAAGGCAACCAGTGCTGCTTCGGTCGGTTCACCCTGGGCATTGCCTGCCTCATCGAGGTAGGCGTCACTGCACAGTGCCATGGCTTCCGCCAGCATCTTGGTATCGCCGGTATGCTGCACCACTGTCATTTTGTTCTGGGTCAGGGTGCCGGTCTTATCCGTGCAGATCACCTGCGTGCAGCCAAGTGTTTCCACTGCTGTCAGTTTGCGGATGACCGCATTCTGTTTGGACATCCTGGTAACACCGATGGACAGCACAACCGTTACCACGGTAGCCAGTCCTTCCGGGATTGCCGCAACTGCCAGCGATACGGCCACCATGAAGGTGGAAAGAATGGTATCCAGATTGATACTGCCGGCCATGACAAGATCAAACACAAAGATAAACACACAGATGCCAAGGACAATCTTGGACAGCTGTTTGCCAAGTTCAGTCATCTTCTTCTGCAGCGGTGTTTCTTCGTCAATCGTATTGGCAAGGGCACCGGCAATGCGGCCCATCTCGGTATCCATACCGGTATGGGTAATGACTGCCCGGCCTCTTCCGTAAACAGCGGAAGATCCCATGTAGCACATGTTCTTGCGGTCGCCCAGCGGAATATCTTTTTCATTCTGCAGGCCGAGTGCTTTCATGGTCTTTTCAACCGGCACCGATTCACCGGTCAAAGCAGACTCTTCAATCTTCAGTGAAGCTGCTTCAAGAATTCTTCCATCCGCCGGCACTGCATCGCCAGCTTCCAGTACCACAATGTCGCCCGGTACCAGCTGGCTGCTTTCAACAACCGACTCCGAGCCGTCACGGATGACTTTGCAGGTCGCTGCTGTCATGGTCTGCAGTGCTTCAATCGCCGCCTCTGCCTTGGACTCCTGATACACGCCCAGTACGGCATTGAGAATGACGACTGCCAGAATGATGAATACTTCAGCCATTGATCCGCCTTCAATGAATGAAGTGATGGCGGATACTGCTGCAGCACACATCAGGATGATCAGCATCGGATCTTTCAGTTCTTCCAGAAAACGCTGGAAGTTGGACTTCTTCGGTGCATCCTTCAGCTTGTTCAATCCATGTGCTGCCTGGCGCTTCTTTACTTCCTCTGTGCTCAGTCCTTCCAGCGGGCTGGTATGAAGTTCTTCAACCACTGCTTCACAGGACTCCAAGTACTTCTTTTCTTCCATCAGTAAATTCCCCTTCTTCTCGCATTTGAGAATGACCGCAATGATGTGCCTTCTTCCAGAAGATAAGAAAGACCCATACAAAACGATGTATGAGTCTCATTCTCTATAAGCACCCGGGCTGAATGATCAGCCGTCCTGACGGGTATGCCTGGTACAATCGATGTACCGAATTACTCCCTCAACGTCACATATTATAGTGAACTTTGATTCGGACTGCAATTGACACTTTGGGCCGGATGAGTACGTCACAGCCACATCTTGAAACGGCGGATATACCACTTTTTCGTCAGCTGGATTGCCAGTGCATACAGCAGCACGATGCCGATCAGATACAGGAAGTAGATATTGGGCATGATGACAAAGTGGAAGTCTGTCAGGCTGTGGAACGCATACGGAATGGTCAGTGCGGCAATGACACCGAATGCCGAAGCTGCGCCAAGCCGGAAGTCACAGTGCGACTGGATAAACGGAATCTTGGAGGTACGGATAAACTGGACAATCAGCACCTGGGAAATCAGTCCTTCGATAAACCAGCCGGTCTGGAAATAGGCCTGCAGCGACACACTGTTGAAGCCCATGACAAACCACAGTACATAGAAGGTCAGGATATCGAAGCAGGAAGATACCAGACCCATGGTATTCATGAAGGAAGAAAGACTTCTCGTATCCCACTTGTGGGGAACCTTCAGAAACTCCGGATCCACGTTGTCCCATGGAATTGCTATCTGCGTGAAGTCATAGACCAGATTCTGGATCAGCATCTGAACCGGCAGCATTGGCAGAAACGGCAGGAAGATACTGGCAACCAGTACCGAGAATACATTGCCGAAGTTGCTGGACAGTGCCATCTTCATATACTTGATGATATTGCCGTAGATTCTGCGTCCTTCATACACACCGTCAAGAATCACACTCAGACTCTTCTTCAGCAGGATAATCGAAGAACTGGCCTTGGCCACATCGGTTGCGGTATCCACTGAGATGCCGACATCCGCCACCCTCAGAGAAGGCGCGTCATTCACGCCGTCACCCATATACCCGACGACATGGCCGTTTGCCTTCAGTGCTTTGACAATGCGCTGTTTCTGCATCGGCGCCACTCTTGCATAGATGCTGGTCGTCTCAACGGTCTTTGACAGTTCATCATCGCTCAGCTTCTCGATGCCGTCGCCGTCAATCATCGTCAGATTCCTCAGACCCACCTGCTGGCAGATATGCTCCACAACCAGCGGTGCATCGCCGCTGATGACTTTCACATCCACCCCGGCTTTGTACAGATCGCTGATGGCATCAGAGACATCCGGCTTGGGCGGATCCAGGAAGGCAATCATACCGAGGAATACCATTTCCGCTTCATCCTGGATGCCGAAGGTGCCGGTATCAAAGAAGCCGCGCTTTGCACAGACGGCAATGATATGCATGCCTTCTCTGTTGAGACGGTCAGCCTGGGCTTTGATCTCTTCCAGGTTGACTTCGTTGATCTTGTAATGCTTACCTTCAATATTTGCCTGCGTGCAGATCGGCAGGATGCTTTCCAGGGCACCCTTGGTAATCAGCACGTGCTGCTGTTTGGTATTCTTCAGGATGATGCTCATGCGGCGGCGTTCATAATCGTACGGGATCTCATCGATCTTCTGGTAGGCATCCAGTTCCTTGGAGATGTGATGCTCATCACCATAGCTGATGATTGCCCGGTCAATCGTATTCTTGACGCCGGTGGAATAATAACTGTTGAGATAGGCGTAGTTGACGACTACCTTGGACTCCCTGCCGTCAGCACCGATGTAACGCTGCAGCACGATGTTATCCATGGTCAATGTACCGGTCTTGTCAGTGCACAGTACATCCATGGCACCCAGGTTCTGGATGGCCGACATGTTGCGTACGATTGTTTTCTTCTTTGCCAGAAACTGTGCGCCCTTGGCCAGTGTGCCATTGACGATCATCGGTAACATGCCCGGGGTAATGCCGACTGCCACCGAGATGGAGAACATCAGCGCCTGCAGCCAGTCATGTTTGATAAGTCCGTTGATCAGCAGGACAAAGATCACGACGACAATCATGTACGTCATCAGGATGCGGGTGACTTTTGCCAGACCTTTATCGAAGTTGGTCGGTTCCGGCTTCTGCGATACTGCGGTGGAGATATGACCAAGATACGTATTGCGTCCGGTCTTGATGACAATGCCCAGACCGGTGCCCGAAACTACAGCCGCCCCGGCCAGACAGATATTGTTCAAAGAAGCACAGCTGGTATCCCGCTCATCGATGCCGGCCGTCTTTTCAACCGGCACTGTTTCACCGGTGAACATGGACTGGCTGAGGAAGAGGTCCCTGGACTCCAGCAGATACAGATCGCCGGAAATGATGGAGCCGCCGCCCAGCACTTCAATGTCACCCGGGACAATGCCCTCGGCAGCGATCTCGGTCTCTTTGCCGTTCACTTTGACAGCGACCGTGTTATGCACCATCTCTTTCAGTTTCTCGGCAGACTTGTAGGAATTGTAGTCCTGCACAAACCGCATCATGGCGGAGATGAATGCCAGGATAAAGATAATCGTTCCGCCCAGTACATCATCCATGGCGACTGAGATGATGCCCAGCACCATCAGTACGATGATGAACTCATCCAGAAATGACTTCAGGAAGAAGTAATACCAGGAACGCTTGCGGTCAATGGACAGCAGATTTTCTCCGTACTGCTCCAGACGCTTTTGACGTTCTTCTGCACTGAGTCCTTCCTTCTGACTCTGATATTCCCTGAGTACTGCATCGGCGCTTTTCTTTGCAGCAGTGCGGTACTGCTCTTCCAGTTTTGTTTCGTTTGCCATGTGAATCCCCCTGCGGTTAAAACCACTGTCAGCGTATCACTTTTTTGGAATTACGGTCCGGTTTGCGCACAAATAAAAGAGAACCCGATCACTCAGGCTCTCTTCATTGGAAAACGGATTAACGCATGTAGTAAGGAGTTACGTATGCCGGTAAGCCATCCTTCATGATGAATTCCGGTGTGCCCTGGATCAGCGGACGCAGGTAATTATAGCCGTCCTCATTCAGGCCCTTCATTTCAGGAAGCAGCCATTCCGTCGGGAAGTTCTTGACGAAGTTGGCAACCTTGTTGGCTTCAACTGCGAAGTACTCAACATCGTAATCCTTGCCCGGACGGCGCTTGATACCGACCATCTTGCCGGTGAATGCCTTGTCCATGGATCTCATGTGGGCAGACATGCCGAGGTTGAAGGATTCAGTCACATCAACGAGGGACTGTTCAGATGCGTGGCAGCGCTGGGCAGTGGACAGATCCTGAACCTTGCAGCGGGAAGCAGTGCCGGAAGTCAGGATGATGCTCTCAAGAGCCTTGGCAGCTCCGCCGAGTACTGCATGTCCGAAGCCGTCGTTCTTGGCTTCTCCTGCTGCGACGTAAGTACCGTCAGCGTAATGAGCGCCTTCCGATACAACGACATAGCACTTGTTCTTTTCCTTGATGCATTCAGCGACACGCTTCAGGAAGACATCCTTGTCAAACGGAACTTCCGGAACGATCAGGATATCGACATGTCCAGACAGGCAGGCAGAAGCAGCCAGCCAGCCGGCATCGCGGCCCATGGTCTCAAGAATGAATACTTCCTGACGGGTATAGACGTTGACGTCCAGCCAGGTCTGCAGAGCGGTTGTCGCAATGAACTTTGCGGCAGACGCAAATCCCGGGCAGTGATCCGTTAACATCAGGTCGTTGTCGACCGTCTTCGGGCAGCCGACAAAGCGGTGATTGGTGATATTGTGCTTCTCTGCATATTCGGACAGTGCAGCGACAGTGTCCATGGAGTCATTTCCGCCGGTATAGAACAGGGTTTCAATGTCATGCTTGTCCATGATCTTGATCAGTTTTTCAAAATCTGCGACATTGTCACGCTTCAGCTTGTAACGGCATGATCCAAGTGCGGAAGACGGAGTCTGACGGAGAATGCGGTTCTCCTCATCACTCATATTGGACAGATCGACAAAGCGCTCATTGAGAATTCCCTCAATGCCGTTCAATCCTCCATAAACATGTTCGTAAATCGGATTCATCTGGTTTGCCTTGACGACGCCGGCAACCGTTGCGTTGATGACGGAAGTAGGTCCGCCTGACTGAGCTACGATGCAGTTTGACATAGTTTTCGTGTTTTCTCCTTTTTGCGCATTTATTATACCGCGCACGATCCAATTCTGGAAGGACAGGCAAACTGGTTTTCCTGAGTTTTTTCCAGCAAAAAAGCCGGTTTTCCGGCTTTCGGGTGAACTCAGTCCTTCGAGATCTCTTTTGCGGTCTGTACCGCCAGCGAATACAGCGCACGGGCCGGATCCAGTTCGCCGCTGTTCATCAGGATTCTCGGATCCCAGTTGGATTCTTCCAGTGCATCCGCAGAATAGAAGAATGTATAGAAGTCCTGGCCGGCAAAGTCGGCCCAGGCCTGCAGTGCAGAACACTCCATGTCACAGGCAATACAGCCGTCTTTCTGATGCTTTGCGACGGCATCCGGTGTTTCCCGGTACAGCGCATCCGTCGTCCAGGCCGGTCCTGTCACACAGGACACATGCCACTGTTCAAACAGTGCCTGCAGTTTCCCTGCATTCTTCATCTCAATCCAGTCAGCGGCTGGAACATAGTGATAGCTGGTTCCTTCATCCCGCCAGCTTCTGGTAGGAATGATAACCTTGCCGGCACTGATTTCAGAATTCAAAGAACCGCAGCTGCCGATCGCAATGAAGTGCTTTGCGCCGGTGATCTGCACCAGTTCTTCGCAGTTGCACACTGCCCTTGGGGCACCGATGCCGATCTTGACGATTGCGGTATGTGCTTCGTCTTTGCAGCGGTAGATGATGGAATCACCGTTGATACTGCCGAGTACATCGTTGGAAGGCGTAATTGACCCATCCTTCACCAGCTGCTGGATCAATGGTTCAGAAAACGTGAGGATCAATGTATCAAAGTGATCGCTGCCCTGTTCATAGCACATCGCCGCAGTCAGTACGCCGCTTGGCTCTTTGGAATACGCATCTGTAATCATTTCGATTCTTCCTCCTGCTCACTCAGTTCATCCCATTGGCTGTAGAGATGGGCCAGATCGTTATGGACCTGATCAATCTCATCATTCAGGGCATTCATCTTTTCGTAGTCCTGGTAATACTCCGGCTCAAAGCGCAGCTGCCGTTTCTCTTCCAGTTCCGCTTCCTTTCTGGTAATGGTATCTTCCAGTTTGGTAATCTGCCGCTTCACCGCTGCCGGGGACAGTTTCTTCTCCGGTTTGACTTCTTCCTTCGGCAGTTCTTCCTTCTTTGTCTCTTTCTTTGATTTTGGCTGCACGGTTACCGTGCCGTTCTTCTTGTCTTCGTATTCCTGGTAAGTGCCGTCAAAGAACTCGGCTTTGCCATTCTCCAGGAATAACAGCTTGTTGGCCAGCTGCGAGATAAAGTAACGGTCATGCGAAA
>JAKVJO010000052.1 GCA_022486935.1 Solobacterium sp.
CGATCCAGCTGTTTACGATCAGCGACAGTTTCTATAATGACCGCTGCAATCCGACCATCCAGATCAAGCAGTGCCTGGAACAGAATGAAACTGATCTCACTGATTTATTGAAACGGATGAAAGCAGCTGAAGAAGGACCGATGCCGTCTCCCCAGCGTTCCAACCGCTGTGCCGGCAGACAGAAGTGCCGCTTCTATGATGACTGTTTCCAGAATGAAGTACAGCAGCCCTGTGATTCCATCCTGACACTGATCGGGGCAAAAGCCCGCTATGACATGATGAAAGAGGGCAGAACCAGACTGAAGGATGCAGATGAAACACGCATTGAAGGCACCCGCCAGCAGTATGCCGAGATCATGGCAGACCGCAGCGGCGGTTTATATGCCGACCAGATTGCCCTGAAGACCTGGATGTCTGACATCCAGTATCCGATCTCCTTTCTCGACTTTGAGTGGGAGTGCTATGCCATACCGCCCTATGAGGGCATGAAGCCGTATGACGTATTGCCATTTGAGTATTCCCTGCATATCATGCAGGAAGATGGCTCACTGACTCATAAAGTATTCCTGTCCATTCATGATGACCGGGAAGAACTGGCAGACAGCCTGATCAAGGAAATCCCGGAAACAGGCTCTATCGTTGCCTATAACGCCTATGGTGCAGAACAGATCCGGATCCAGGAACTGGCAGACCGTTTTAAGGATAAGCGGGCAAAGCTGCTGAACATGAATGCCCGGATGAAAGATCTGCAGATGCCGTTTTTGCTGGGCACGGTATATGATACCCGGATGAATGGCTGCTGGACACTGAAGCAGATCATGTCGATGATGGATGATCCCGGCTATCAGGATCTGGAGATCCGCAAGGGCATGGATGCCGTATTCCAATGGCGCCATCTGGACCGTGAGGAAGAAGACGAAGCGACTTCAAGGGAAATCGTGGAAGGACTGAAGGCATACTGCGGCATGGATTCCTATGCAATGACCGTGGTATATCACTGGCTGCAGGGTATCATTGAATCTCAAAAAGAAGTACAATAGCACCCGGGTGAGCAATCGTTCTGTGTTTGAGGCTGCCCATGGAATTGATATGGGTATGACGAAGACTGGAACAGACATTGAACTGAAACGGACGGCACGCACCCAGAGACCGATAGAATGGCTTCTCTGGATCACTGCCGTTATTTTTATCGTGCTTGGTATCTGCGGCATTGTCGGTACCTGGTCCTTTGATCCATCCAAGCGTCTGATCATTGAGCATCTGATCTATTCCAGTGACTACTTTCTATTGAATATCGGCTTTCTGTTATTGTTTCTGGCACTGTACTTCCTGCTGGAACTGAAGAAGCCGAAGTTCTATGAACGGATCAACTACCAGATCATGATTCCCCTGGTACTGACGATTATCGGCATCTGCGGTTTTCTATGGGTCATGGCGGTGGTATCCGTGCCAAGCACCGACTCGGCAAGGCTCTACAATACAGCAGCTTCACTGGCCGATGGCGACCCGTCAATCTTCAAGGATTCCAGCTATCAGTACTACTTTACCCTGCATCCCTATCAGCTGGGGGCAGTCGCACTGCTTCAGGTGATTCTGACCCTGTTTCCGGATGCCAGCTATCTTGGCCCGCAGATTGTCAATGTACTGGCACTGATCATTTCCTATGCCGGGTTATACGCAATCATCTACCGGCTGAGCCATCATGATAAACGGGTGCTGTTTCTGACCGTCATCCTGTCACTGTTTTCCCTGCAGCCGATCTTCTTCTGTACGTTTGTATACGGCAATCTCTGTTCCTTTGCCTGTTCCATCTGGGCTGTCTATTCTCTGATCCGCTGGCTGAATGATGGAAAGGGAATCCGGCTGTCATTGATCCTGCTCAGTTTTGCCGTCCTGTTCAAACCCAATGCCTGGATTGCGGCAATTGCCGTGGCGATCATCCTTTTGTGTGTCATGCTCAAACGGAAACAGTGGAAGGTCATCGTGCCGCTGGTGCTCTGTATTGCAATGCCATGGTCGCTTCAGCATGGCGTGCAGTACTACTACGAACAGATCAGCGGAGTCTCATTTGGAAGCGGTCTGTCCTCCAAAGTGTGGCTGGCCATCGGGATGAACAACTCTTCCCGGGCACCTGGCTGGTACAGCGAGATCCCGGCATTTACCGAAGGGCAGACCGAGCAGAATGCAACGGTGGAAGAAACAGAGTCTGCTGCAGATGTCATTATTTCAGAACGCTTATCCCTGTTTCTGAAAGATCCGGTCTATGCATTGAAGTTCTATGCACAGAAGATCACTTCCGAATGGGAAGAGCCGACCTATGAATGTTTCTGGCTCAGCGAAGTGCGCAAACACGGGGCTGAACTTCCTTCCACAGCCTATGAAATCTACTATGGCAATACGAATGCATTCCTGCGGGAATGGATGGATCTTTCCAGTGATGCCTGCTATCTCTTCTCGGCAATCGGCATGGCTGCACTGAGTCTGAAGATGCGCAGAAAGCGGAAACTGAAACAGCTGGATAATGCCGCACTGACGGACTCCCTCTCTTGGAGCATCCTGCCGATGATTGTACTGGGCGGGTTTCTCTACCATACAATCTTTGAGGCCAAATCACAGTATCTTCTGATCTATTACCTGTATCTGCTGCCGATTGCCGCATACGGCATCTCCGTACTGGCACAGTCCTTTGTCAGCTGGGTCAACCGGCTGGAAACGCGGAATCTGAACAAATGATGAAATCTGTATCATGCCGGTTTGAATTTGGCGGATCGATGCTATACTTGAAGTAGAAAGTAACCACTCGAGGCATACCGATGAGAGTCCGCATGTCATACCAGAACATCCAAAACCTGTTAAATCAATCCTGAGTGCGCTTTGCGGCGCGCTTTTTGATCACCTGAATCAGGTATTCTGGTACAGATCCTGTACCTGGAATAGAAGAAAGCGAGGAACGTAACATGAAGTTTGAAATCGTAGGAAAGAATGTAACAGTGACAGAAGCGATGAGGAATCAGATTGAGAAGAAACTGTCCAATCTGGACAAGTATCTTCTGATTGATCCCAATACCACCGCACGGGTCGTAACCCGGGTCTATCCGAATTCCCAGAAAGTAGAAGTAACGATTCCGACCAAAGTAGGGATTCTCCGTACCGAAGTCATGAACAATGATCTGTATGCGGCAATTGATCTTGCCGTTGATAAACTGGAAGATCAGATCAGACGCCAGAAGACCAGACTGAGCAGACGCCACAAGGAGTCGCTCTCGGATACCTTTATTGAAGAAGATGAAACAGAGACTGCAGAAGAGAATGATATCCCGGTAAAGACCAAGAGCGTACATGCCGATACGCTGGATCTCGATGAAGCAATCATGCAGATGGAACTGAGCGGCCATGAGTTCTATATCTACACGGATGAAGAAAGCGGCAAAGTATCCGTTGTCTATCAGCGCAAAGACGGCCAGTACGGCCTGATTGAAGTCGATCAGTAATCCATCGCACATCAGAAGAAAAAAGGCGGCGAATATGCCGTCTTTTCTGATGGTCTGAAGATCTGTGCAGATCTAGAGAATGAGAAACAGCTGATACAGCTGGACAATGATCATGATGATGCCAAAGGACAGGATGCCAGGAATAAAGGAATGCGACTGGTTGTAGAGATACGAGAGAATTGCAATCAGCACGACATTGTAGAGATAGGTACGGATGAACAGATCCAGGGTGAAGGTGCTCAGGAATGCGATGGTATAGATCAGACCGAACAGGAATCCTGATACCAGGATGACAATGAGTTCCCGGTTCTGGATGTTCATGCGGTCAGTGACACACTTGAAGGAGATATTGATAATGGCACCCTGGATGAAGCTGAATGCCAGCATGATGGCAGGGGATCCAAACAGATAGGCTTTTGTGCTGGCCGGGTCACTGATCAGGATATCCGCCTGCAGGAATTTCAGATCAACATAAACCCAGAGACCGATCACTGCCATGCCGATCAGCATGTAGATCATCGTATCGGCCAGATGTTTCTTGGAACGGTTGTAATGGATGCCGAACAGGTTCCAGTCATAGATGATCAGCAGCGCACCGGCCAGGTTGAGCGCCATGGTATAGGAGATCGTGTCATTGTGTACAAATTGATTGGTGATCGTCTTGACAATTGGAATCAGGAAAAAGATCAGCAGGCTGATCACGATTCGTTTGGTGGATAGAGAGGATTTATATTCAGGCTGTGTCGTCATTGTTCTAGTCTTTCTTTCAGTTCACTTTATCTATTTTATGGAAATTCATACAGACTTGCAAATCCATCGCATGCATGCAGGATATCCGGAATCATTCTCATTAGTTTGAAATAAAACCGAAAAGTACAAACAGATCATTGAAAAAGCCAATGAATACGGGTTGCGTAAGCGCTTACTGTTCGGTATACTGAGGAAGCGTGATTCGAAGTACAGGGGAAGCATCAGGTACTTCAGTTAGGGCAACACAATCGAATATGGAAACCGACGCACGAAGCGCTCTATTTGCGTATCTGCAGCAATGACGGACATTCCAGGGAATCGGCAGAATCAATCCGGATTCCATACCATAAAAACATTTTTTCATCATGCATTTGAAAAGGAGGGAATCATATGAAAATCGAAGATGATGAGAACCAGAGACCTGCAGAAATCATGGAGGAACAATGTCCGCAGGAAACGGATGAATCGGCAAAGCCTCCGGTTCTGGAAAACTGCCCTTATGTGAATGCTGACAAAGTCAAACGGATCTCAGATTGGTTCAGCAGTCAGGAACAGGATTGGGCAGCGTCTTCGGATGCACCGCCTGCAGATCTGAGGAATCTGCCGAAGCTGAGGGAAAAGCCGCCCCATGAACCGATTTCTGATCGGCACCGGAAGCGGCTGATGGGATATGTCAAACGGATGTACCAGGAGGCAGTGATCAGCAACGGAGAACGGCTGCTTGCAGTGAGCCTGGAACAGGTGGATATGATTGAAGTGCCGGAGGACTACTATTCGGAAGACGGCCTCTGCAAACTGGTGGAAAAGAGCCTTGATCAGATGGATGGCGAATTCAGGGTCATTCTGATCAACGAGTATTTTCAGAAGAAACCGCCCAGGTGGTGGGAGGAAAAGTATTCCAAGTCCATGTACTATGTCCGTTTGAAAATGGCCGAAGAACAGTTTTTAGATATATTCCTCAATTGTCACTACTACTGAAAAATGGTAAACTGTTCACAAGGAGTATCCGATGAATCGTCTTGCATATCTGGAACAGCTTGCTCAGACTTACGATCCATATCTTGAAGCGCTAAAGCCCACAACCACGTTTGAAGAACTGGGCATGGATTCTTATGCGGTTGTGGATTTTATCCTGAAAGTGGAAGAACACTACAACATCATTGTCAAAAATGATGAGATTCTTTCACTGAAGAATATGCAGGATGTCCTGGATACGATTGACCGGTGCACGAAGGAGGAAGAAGTCACATGCTGAAAGGTATTGCCGCTTCACAGGGAATTGCGATTGCCAAGGTCTACAAGCTGGAACAGCCAAAACTGAATATTACGGATGCCGCAGAAGATAAAGAGGTTTCACTCAAGAAGATTGATGAAGCATTTAACAAGACCGTCGCAGATATCGAGAAGATCAAGGAAGTCGCTTCCAAACATCTGAAGGGCGAAGAACTCGCAATCTTTGATGCCCATCTGATGATGGCAAATGACCCGGATTTCCGCGGCCAGATTGAAGAAAAGATCAAAGATACCGGCGTGAATGCTGAAAAGGCTGCTGATGAAGTAGCCAAGAGCACCATCGAAATGTTTACGAGCATGAATGATGAGTACATGCGTGAGCGCGCTGCTGATATCAAGGACGTTGCGTTCCGTCTGTTATGCAACCTGGAAGGACTCGAGATTCCAAACCTCGCAACCCTGAATGAGCCGGTTGTCATCGTCGCAAGAGATCTGACTCCGTCTGATACCGGATCGCTGAACAAGGAATTCGCCAAGGGCTTCGCTACAGAAGTCGGCGGACGTACCTCCCACAGTGCCATCATGGCAAGATCCCTTGAAATCCCGGCTGCAGTCGGTGTCAAGGGCATCATGGAAGCTGCCAAGAATAATGACCGCATCATTCTCGATGCCATCAACGGCGAAGTCATCCTGAATCCGACGGATGAACAGGTCGCTGAATACACTGCAAAAGCAGAAGAATTCCAGAAAGAAAAGGAATCCCTGAAGGCAATGAAGGATCAGCCGTCTGTATCACTGGATGGCCACAAGGTCGACATTGTCGGAAATATCGGCTCTCCGGCTGACGTCAAGGGTGTTCTGGAAAACGGCGGCGAAGGTGTCGGACTGTTCCGTACAGAGTTCCTCTACATGAAGAGTGAGAATGACTTCCCGGATGAGGATACCCAGTTTGCCGCATACAAAGAAGCACTGGAAGGCATGAAGGGTCACAAGGTTGTCATCCGTACGCTGGATATCGGCGGTGACAAGAAGCTGAAGTACTACAAGTTTGATGAAGAGATGAACCCGTTCCTGGGTGTACGTGCCATCCGTTTCTGCCTGATCCGCAAGGATATCTTCCGTGTTCAGCTGAGAGCGCTGTTAAGGGCATCTGCCTATGGACAGCTTGCCATCATGTTCCCGATGATTGCCACCATGAAAGAGTTCCGTGAGGCCAAGGGAATCTATGATGAAGAACGTGCAAAGCTGATCGCTGACGGTGTACCGGTCGGTGAAAAAGTTGAAGTCGGTATCATGATCGAAATCCCGGCTGCGGCAGTTCTCGCAGATAAGCTGGCAAGAGAAGTAGACTTCTTCTCCATCGGCACCAACGACCTGATTCAGTATTCCATGGCTGCTGACCGTATGAGCGAACCTGTCTCCTATCTGTATCAGCCGCTGAACCCGTCCATCCTGCGTCTGGTCAAGATGGCAATTGACGGTGCCCACAAGTATGGCAAGTGGTGCGGTATGTGCGGTGAGATGGCTGGCGATGAACTGGCTGCTCCGCTGCTGCTCGGACTTGGTCTCGATGAGTTCTCCATGAGTGCTACTTCAATCCTGAAGGCACGCCGGATCATCAACTCCCTCAACTATGAAGAGATGAAGAAGATGGCAGATCAGGCAGTTGACATGGATACCATGGATGACGTCGTTGATCTCGTCAAGAAGACCACCGGCAAGTAATCGTCAATCTGTTGTATAATCGGGATGTGCAGTAATACATGCATGTCCCGATTTTTTTATTTGAGGAAAAACAATCGATGAAGAAAGTACTCTTTATTTCAAGCACCGGCGGTCATCTGACTGAACTGCTGCAGCTGAAGCCGATGTTTGATCATTATGACAGCTATCTGATTACGGAAGATACCTCTGCCAACGCAGATCTTGGCAAGGATTATCCAGAAGGCCATTTCCATACGCTTGTATTCGGCACTTCTGCCCATCCGTTTTCCTATCCGTTCAAGTTCGGCTATAACTGCATCAAATCCTGGTTTCTCTATCTTAAAATCAGGCCGGATGTAGTGATCACAACCGGTACGCATACCGCAGTGCCGATGTGCAAGATTGCCCACTGGCATCATAAGAAGGTCATCTGGATTGAGACGATGGCCAATGCCAGAACAGCCACCAAGGCAGGCCGGATGATCTATCCGATTGCGGATCTGTTTGTGGTGCAGTGGAAGAGCATGCTTGAGGTATATCCCAACGCAGTCTATGGGGGATGGGTATTCTGATGATACTGGTGACACTTGGGACCCAGGATAAACAATTCCCGCGTCTATTGGTTGCAGTGCAGAAGGCAGTGGATGAAGGGGCAATTCATGACCGCATTGTCGTACAGGCCGGCCATACCCAGTTTGAAAGCAAAGACATGGAACTGTTTGACTTCATTGAGCAGGAAAAGTTTGCGTCCTTTCTGAATCAGGCCGATCTGGTCATTACCCATGGCGGCGTTGGTACCATCATGACCGCACTGAGAGAACATAAAAAAATACTGGCAGCCGCAAGACTGGTCCAGTATGGCGAACATCAGTCAGACCACCAGGTAGAACTGCTGGAGTCCTTTGAAGCAGATCACTATCTGATCTACATGAAAGATCTCTCAGATATCCGCCCGTATCTGAAGCAGGCGGAGACCTTTGAACCAAAAGCCTATGTCTCCAACCAGCAGAACATGATCCATCTACTGGAAGACTGGATTGATACCCACTGAATCCAAAAACATATCCTTCATCGGGATATGTTTTCTGTACTATCTGACTTTGACGTAGGGATAGCTGCTTGGCACATAGAATTCCTTCATGTCATCCAGCCGGATACAGCCAAGTGATCTTCCATAGACGCAGCCACAGTCGATATGCAGGATATCTGCATGATTGCCATGCAGGATTGTTCCGTCATAGACGTTTCCATACAGGAAGGTCGGGGAGTGGCCGACAATCATGGTGCGGTCTGAGTAGGGATTGTCATCAATGCCGATATGGGACCATACCATTTCACAGTTGGATACCTCGCACAGCGGGATATTTTTTTTCGGGTTGGCGCCGACGCCGGCATGGATCAGCAGATACTGCTTTCCGCCAAGCTCGAGTTCCTGATAGTAATTCAGTTTTTCCATGTAGCATTTGATGTCATAGCAGTCCGGAAAGCCGAGATCCATATACTCATAGGCTGTCTTATAGCCGCCGTTGTAGTGCATCCAGGTCAGAAAGTCATCATTCATGTCAACGGCAGACGGATCTTTCTTGGCATCAATGAGCATCTGCATGTACTTCACAAACCACTGATCATGATTGCCCAGGATCAGGTGCATGTTTTGATGCAGCATCAGTTCATGTACCATGCCCATGTTGAAATTGCCCCGGTCGCAGAGATCGCCGACAATCCAGAGCTCATCATAGTCGCTGAAACTGATCTGTTCCATCATGGCATCAAACTCTTTTTTACAGCCATGAATGTCGCTGATTACGTAAGTAGACATTGTTTTCCTCTTGTTTCGCCTGTTTATTGTACCGCAAAACATGAAAAAAGACGGGCTGTTTGATTCAGCCTGTCTTTGTAGAATCCGGTGCGGTTAAGATCTCGATCGCCCGCAGCGTGCTGTCCTTATACGTCAGCATCAACAGGTCGCCGGTTTCAATGTCCGACATCTCCATCGTACTGCCGCCTTCCAGGACGGTAATATCCGGGTCGATCGTGATGGATAGATCCTCGGCTCCGGACTTGAAGCCATAGTAGGCTTCCACGCTCTGTGCAGGGGCAGAGGCCGAAGGAGATTTACCCGGGTCGGACTGCGTGCTGCCTTTACTCGCAGTATCAGTCTGCTCCTTGACCGTGCCTGTCACAGCCGTAATCGTTGTGCCGCTGACAGCGGTCACTTTCGCATATGTCGCGCTGATGTCAGCCGTATCGGAAGGGGAACTGCCTGAAGCACTTGCAGAGCATCCCATCAGCAGTACGGTCATGACACCGGCGGTCAGTTTGATCAGGACCTGTTTCATCCTGCATTCTTCTTTCTGGTGTTCATACATGGAATGATATCCATTCTGGCTGAATGGAGAATGGCTGAATTCTGAATTCTATGTGAACTTTGATCAGCAGTGATTATTTCGTGTAGACTGTGCTGCCGTCTTTGATTGTCTCCAGAATCTTGATCGTTTTCAGATCCATGGGATCAATCTGCAGCGGATCCTGGTCCAGAATGACGAGATCTGCCCGTTTGTGCGGGGCAATCGTTCCCTTGGAAGCTTCTTCATGGTACTGATAGGCCGCATTGATGGTCACGGCCTTCAATGCACTGCGTACATCAATGCCTTCTTCCGCTTTGCCAAGAACGACGCCGTCTTTGGTAATGCGGTTGACGGCACACCAGACGCATTCCAGCATATCCGGGTCAATGACCGGGGTATCGCAGTGGAAGGTGAAGGGAATTCCTCTTGAACAGGTGGATTTCACCGGGCTGATGTACTTTGCCCGATCCATCCCGAAGTTTTTGATGTGCACATCGCCCCAGTAATAGACATGGGACACAAAGAAGGAAGGCATCATGCCGGTCTGTTTCACTTCATCAAGATCATTGACATCCAGAAGCTGGGCATGGATGATCACTGGCCGGTGCTTTTTTCCATAGTCCGGGTATGCCTGCTCAATGCGTTCCATGCAGTTGATGTACTGTCGCGCTGCAGCATCTCCGTTGCAGTGGGCCAGGATCTGCAGATCCTCTTTGGCACAGCCAAGGATGGACTGATATACCTGTTCATCACTCATCGTGCCGCTGGAGCAGTCATTGGGATCATCCTCTGCAGAGACTTTGACGTAGGGATGCTTCATCCAGGCAGTGCGGCCCTGGGGAGAGCCATCCAAAAACATCTTCCGCCCGCCAAGCCGCAGATGATTGACATAATCCTGACGGTAATCGCTGAAGTCCTGCTCCAACTGTACTGCATCGCTGCAGCTTGGATAAGCAACCAGATCCAGTTTCAGCAGTTTTGCCTGCAGCAGTGCCTGATACAGCGGCTTCAGGGCATTGACCATCATGCCTTCCTGCATTGTGGTGATCCCATGTGAGGCATAAAGCTCCTGTGCTTTGGCAAACGCGGCCATCATATCCGCTGCCGAGGCAGTTGGCTGTTTCTGCATCAGATCAATGTAGAATGATTCCGAGACATAGCCGGTCTCAAAGTTGATTTCGCCGCGATCTTCTTTCACATCATGATCCAGATTGAAATACTGCAGTGCCAGACTGTTGAATACACCGAAATGGCCGGACTTGTGCTGGATGATGCAGGGGTGATCGCCGGTGACTGCGTCCAGCAGCTGTTTGGTGGGGTGCTTCTGTTCCTTCAGCTGGTTATGATCATAGCCTTTGCCGTTGATGAAGGCGCCTGGTTTCGGGCTGCTCTTCTGGATAAACTGCCTGATCTTCTCCTGGATCTCTGCATAGGAAGTGCACTCGCTGAGATCTACCTGCTGATAGCCGCCGGCCACCATGGAATAGTGGCTGTGGGCATCAATGAAGGCCGGATAGAGTGCGTGCCCTGAAAGATCCCTGACCTCATAACTGCTGCTTGAGGAAGACAGCTGTTTGAATGATCCGACTGCCTGGATGATGCCGTCTTTGACCAGTACTGCTTCAGGATGCGCTGCATCCAGTGTGTCATCCATCGTGACGATGGTTCCGTTGGTATAGATTGTGTCCATGTTGATAACCTCCACGATTCGATTATAGGATGAACAGCGGGTGTTCAAGTGATACAAACATGAAAAGATGTCGCTTCAGCCGATCAAATCATCAGGAGGATACTGAGAATTGATCAATTGTCAACCTGAAAATTCGAAATTTCTTTTCATTACGCAGGTCCTTTGGTATAATGATTGAGCAAAAAATTCAGGAGGGTATTATGGGAAGAGCGCATGAAGTCCGTGCAGCCTCAATGGCTAAGACCGCGGCAATTAAGTCAAAACTGTATTCCCGTTTCGGGAAAGAGCTGTATATCGCAGCGAAGTCAGGCGTTCCTGACCCGGAGATGAACCTCTCGCTGAAGCGGAAGATCGCTGAAGCCAAGTCCAATCAGATTCCTGCCGATGTCATCAAGCGGGCAATCGACAAGGCCAAGGGCAGCGACGAAGAAAACTATACAGAAGCACGTTATGAGGGATTTGGACCGGGCAGCAGTACGGTTATCGTAGACTGCCTGACCGACAACACCAACCGTGCTTTCACCAACGTCAAGACCTGCTTCAACAAGTGCAAGGGTGCCAAGCTCGGCAATGCCGGGGCAGTCTCCTTCAACTATGAACCGGTCGGACTCTTCATCTTTGACTACACGGATGAAGACGGCATGCTGGAAGCCATGATGAACGCCGATGTGGATGTACAGGATATCGCAGTCGAAGACGGCGAGATGACTGTCAAGACATCCTACACGGATTTTTCCAAGGCCCAGGATGCGATTTCCAAGCTGATTCCGAATGTCGACTTTGCAGTATGCGAAGCGACTCTGCTTCCGAATGAATACGCAACGCTGACTTCACAGGAAGACAAGGATGCCTTCAAGAAACTGATGGACACCCTGAACGAAGTTGACGATGTCAACAAGATCTACACCAACGTCAAAGACGACGGAGAGTAATCCAAAACAACAGACCGATTCGCAATGAACCGGTCTTTTTCTTATAATGGAGGAGTAAGAACAGAAGGAGGCAGTGCCATGATCCGAGTCATTACCTACGGTACCTATGATTTACTGCATTATGGACATATTCAGCTTTTGAAGCGGGCAAAGGAACTGGGCGACTATCTGATTGTCGGCCTGTCTACCGATGAGTTCAATGCCGGCAAGGGGAAGAATGCCTATCATCCCTACGAAGAGCGCAAGGCAATGCTGGAAGCGATCCGCTATGTGGATCTGGTGATCCCGGAGAAGAACTGGGAACAGAAACGTTCGGACATCCAGGAGTATCACGCCGATATCTTTGCGATGGGCAGCGACTGGCAGGGCAAGTTTGATGACCTGTCTGATCTTTGCAAGGTGGTCTACTTCCCGAGAACCGAAGGCATCTCCACCACCAAGATCAAAGAAGACCTGCAGCTGCTGGGCAGAAAAGACTGACTGATTATCTGATATAACGGGCTCCGCCGATTTCCTGTTCCAGCAGGGACCTGCGGAGTTCATTTGGAAATACCGAGGTATACATCAATGTGGTGCGGTATTCCAGTCTGCGCCATGGATAGGGCACACTGGCAAACCGGCTGGCAATCCGGACATCCGACTTGCGCATGTCATGGAGCCAGGCTCTTCCGGCATCATTGAATGCCAGTATGCGCAGACAATCCATCCGGGGCAGGTTCTCTGCCTCTTTTTTTGTGACCTGATTCATTGCCGCAAGACATGTCCTGCGGATCCGTCCGGCCGTATAGCGCCAGTTGACACAGCCGTTTAAAAACTCCTGCCAGCTGTCTGACTGTTTTGCGTGTTCCACCAGATGATTCTCAATGCCTTCGCTGAACAGCAGATCCTGGGCCAGTGCCTCTGGATCAGAAGTCAGCAGCAGTGTTCTGAGATAGGGGTAGTACAGTTCCATCCAGGGATGGAAGGACTGTTCAAGTGCTTCACTCATCGGGGTGGCATCTTTGATGTCCTGATGTTCTTTCAGGGCAGTGCGGATTGCCAGGGCGCTGGCGATCGGCCCGTGTATTTCAGTATCGAGGTAGTTGGTAGTGCGGGGAATCAAGATCGGCTTGATATTGGATCCAGCCAGTTCTTTCAGATAGGCAACCGCCAGGATATCATTCGGCCGCATCTCAGTGGTCAATAGGCTGTAGGCTCTTGGAAAACTCATGCCGGCATCCATGGACTGGTGCAGATGATCCGGATTGATCGGGGTATCGGCAATTTCCTGCAGGTTCTCCAGGTTGGCACATTCACTGCCAAATGAGATACAGTCAACCCCGGCCAGTTTCAACAGTTCCACGGCGCCGTGGGCAAACCGCCCGGCTGACTGGGTGGCATAGAAGTAGGGCAGTTCAATGACCACATCAGCACCGCCATGGATCGCAGCTTCT
>JAKVJO010000053.1 GCA_022486935.1 Solobacterium sp.
CTTCCTTCAGCACGCCCTCGCGGACTGTACCTTGCCTTCGGCTAGCGCTTTGGTTCATGTTGCCATATACGCGCAGTGGACTTTCACCACCAAGTTATCACCCATGTCGGGTGTACCTGATAAAAATGAACTGCTGCAGATTCTGCAACAGTTCGTTTTATTAATTCTTATACAGTTTGTCTGCAATCAGTCCAGACACTTTTGCGGACTGTTCAGTCAGTTCGCCATCTTCTGTCAGAATCGGCGTATCAAGTACAGACTTCAGTGTCACTGCTGTCTGGGCAGCCTGGGCAATCACCTTCTGTGATTCAGGCTTGTACTGCCTGTAATCATCGCCCTCTTCTGCAAGAATGGTTTCCATCTGCCATACCAGAGGCAGCATATAGCTGTCGAGATGAGCCATCAGGGTATAGAACATGTATGCCCTTCTGCGGATTGCCGCACACTGCATGGATGCAGTATTCAGTGATTCCACAATTTCATCTGACTGTGCTTTGTTGGCCAGTGCCTTATCCAGCTTCTCATCAGTCTTGACACCGACAACCAGCCCCATCACTGCAAGCGCAGGTCCTGCAACAAGACTTCCCAGCACAACAATGCCGCCGCTCACGCCAAGGCCGCCTGCCGCAAGTGATCCGCCGCCGAAGAATGCCAGTGTTGCATTGGTCGCTGCTGCTCCGCTCAATGTTGAGATCGCAGTTCCGGTAGACGCTGCGGCAAGACTTGTAACTCCGCCCCAGGCTGCCAGTGCAGTTGCTGCACCGCCGGCAATTCCAGCAGCTGTTCCACCAGCTACTTCAACCGCAAATTCACCGAGTTCTTTCAGTTCTTTTAAGTCTTCCTGTACAACATTCAGATTCTTCAACTCTTCCAGGCCGACCGAGTTTGTAAAGTCGACATTCTTGATCCTGTTGAAAGATTCCAGGAATCCGTGGACACTGTTGTTCAGCACAAACAGTTTTTCCTGTCCAAGGGCAGTCAGGGAATCTGAGACTTCAGTTCTCTGCAGGTTCAACTTGTTCTTTGCTTCTTCCACAGCAGTGTTGGCAATCTGGTCAATCTTCTTGGCTGCAGAATTGGTACTGACTGCCTGGGCAGTCTTACTGACGCCGAAGAGGCTGCTGGCTGCGGCGACTCCGATAAACAATAAAGGCAATGGCATATCAATATCCTCCTGCTAGTCAACCAGCAGTGCATGAACGCCCTGCATGATCTTTTCCTTGCGCACTTCCAGTTCATTCACCTGAGGCTCTACAACGGTATAAGTACGATTGCTGTCCTTCAGGTACTGTTCTTCCCGGTTCACCGCCAGAATGGTCCTGATCGAATATTCCATTTCCTGCAGAATCTCCTGCGGCACATTCAGCTGTTCAGCTGTAAAGCGGACAATCTGCTGTTCTTCCGGAGAACATACACCGTCAGCGTAGGCAATTGCCTCAAGATTCCACAGCATCACTTTGCCGTTGATGACTGCATCTACCGCTTTGGCAGACTGTTCTACATCTTTTGCAATGATATTGCAGAGCGACTGGATATAATTGTCACTTTTTACCGCATCAAGCGTCAGGTCGCAGCATTCCTGGATCACCTCATAGTGATGACTGTCATACTGCGGGTCGAGATCTTTGCCAATCGATTCAAACGTCTGCTCTTCTTCCGGTGTAATTGCCATATCTGCAGACATCATCAGATACACAATCTGCAGCGCATGGTGGACCGTCAGTGCGGGAACAGTATCTTTCTTCTGATTCAGCAGTTCTTTTGCCTGTGTCTGGGTCTCTTTGCGTTCCGCATTGTGTTTTGCAATCGCAGCACCGGCATCATTGATCATCTTCTCAGTGTTTTTCTTGATGTCTTCCGGTTTAACCGTTTTGGCGGTTTCTACAATCCTTCCGGCAGACTGGCTGACTGTGCTGGTAACCTTGCCAGCCTCGTTTGCAAACTTGTTCAAGCCTGACTGGATATCTTCCGGCTTTACATTTTTCGCTGCTTCGCTAATCTTGCCTGCTGTTTCACTCATCTTCTTTGTGACCTGATCAAACAGTCCCATTGTATTGTTCTCCTTACAGTTTGAATGCTGTGTCTGAATTCATCAGATCATCGAATTCATCTTTGGTCTCGAACTGAGCTTCATGTCCGAGTATCTTCTGAATTTCTGCATTGCCTTTGAGATAGCCATCGGTATCATGTTCCAGGATTGCCTGATCCATGGCATTGAAGCCTGCTTCAAATCCTTGGATGTGCTCACTCATATACTTCGATACGGTTTCTTCCATCTCTGTACGGTACTGACGGATCAATTCGACAGATCTTCTGCACTCCTGCTGGATTCTTGCAGTTTCAATATGCTGAGCAGTGGCTTCATCAATTGCCTGCATCAGGATACGGAACGCTTCTGCAGCTGCTGCATAGGCAACTGCCTCCACTGACATATTCATCAGCTGAACACAGGAATCAGCCAGATTCTTGAAATCGACGCTGGAGGCTTTGGCAGCCTGCAGGCCAACCTCTTTGAGTCCGTTGTCCCAGAGCTGGCTGAGATATTCTGCTCCGGTGATTTTGCCGGCATAGTACTGTCTGGTAATATCTGATGCCCGTTCAGCCGCAATGACCAGATGATCTGAGAAGTCGCTATCTGCGAGATTCTGCAGTCCTTCATTTTTGACATTTGCCAGCATGAAGTCCACAGCCTGCCGTTTGCCCACACGCTCAAACGTATCAAGATAAGCCTTGATCGGTACGTTGTACGTTGTTTCAAGTATCCTGGCCGCCTGCTGCGGTGTCTTTTCTTCTTTGACAACAGACATCATAAGATCCAGCAGTTCAGTTGCGTCAATCTCCGGCATGTTCTGCTTTGCGGCTTCCGCAGCAGAGTTATGTACATTCTGTAAAGCGTCAACAATTCCTGTTGTTTTCATGGTTTCCCTCACCCATCATTCGTTTGATCTGTCACTTTGATTTTCTGATGTATCTAACTGATCAGAGTTACTTCACTTCCAGCAGCGCGTCAGCCACTTCCTGTTCCAGTGTCTGCTGCTGAGTCGCCGTCAGTTTGGAAGATGTTCTGATCACGACTGTTCCATAGACATGGTGAGATCCTGGATTGAATGCACCCATTCCATCAAACAGTGCAAGATAGGTATCTCTTGCCTGGGCACCTTCTGCAGTTTCGTATACTTCGACTGCACCGCCGCCCTGAGTCCCCCTGCTGATCACATCTGTTCCGTAGACTGAAGACTGATTTACAAACGTATCCGTAAAGAATATTTCGGCATTATATCCGCCCTGCTTATGCAATGACTGGTTCGGATCATTGTCTTCTGTAACTGCAGCCATATCTGTGATTTCCGGTATGGAAGATAACCGTTCCATGACAAATTCCTCAGATGGATTGGTAATCTGCTTCATCTGGGTAATACTGGTCTCAAGCACAGATTTGGCATCTGATATGGATGACAGCTGAGAAGAGTAATCAAGAGGCTGGTTCAGCTGATTGATTGTATTGATGATCTCTTTGGTCTCATCGGGCATAGCTGGTATCGTCCGTTCAGCATCTTTGGCAGACTGAACAGCCGCATTGGCTGCTGTAAGCGTTGAAGTATCATATGGCTCATCGCCGGAATCGATAACTGCCTGCAGGCCAGATACTGCTGTATTCAGTTCATCGTTCTTTGCCTGGACGGCTGCAGCTGCACTTGTGAAGTGAGCAACCGCGTCATCATGAGGCTTTTTGACTCCAAAATACCAGCCGCACCCGCCTGCCAGCATAACTAAAACTGCAGCCAGTAAAATTTTCTTAAGTTTGTCCATGATCTTCCCCTCTGATCCAGTTCAAGTCTATCACAGCCGATCGAATATACCACTGCTTCTCATGCCTGCATTCCGGCTATTCACGATGTTTCTGTATACCCGGTAATTGAGATGATATTCCGGGCAGTTTCTCAATGAAATATCCTGAAAATGATGAACAGTCTGCATTACGTTCCTTTATGACTCGTTTTATAATAATGCCAGAGAGCGGAGGAACAGATCATGCGTAAAACAGTTGTCATTACAGGTGCGACAGACGGACTTGGAAAAGCCCTGGCCATCCTGCTTTCCAAAGAATATGATCTTGCAGTATGCGGCAGGAAACAGGAAAAGATGGAATCATTATTGAGTCTGCTTGATCCTTCTGCAGATGTATACAGTGAATGCTTTGATATGCAGGATGATACAGCCCTGCATACATTCTGTGAACATGTCAAAGCACACTTTGCAAAGATTGATGTACTGGTGAATAATGCCGGT
This sequence comes from Solobacterium sp., assembly GCA_022486935.1. Classification (GTDB taxonomy): domain Bacteria; phylum Bacillota_I; class Bacilli_A; order Erysipelotrichales; family Erysipelotrichaceae; genus Bulleidia. The sequence goes on from JAKVJO010000053.1 coordinate 4,291, forward strand.
GCCAACCTGAAGAAAGAACCTGTTTCAGACATGAGCATTGATCTGTTGAAACAGATGCTGCAGCTGAACTGCATCAGCCATCTGGAAATGATCCAGGAGTTCTACCCTGGCATGAAGAATGATGGCGGCGGACATATCATCAATGTACTGAGCAGCTGCTGCCTGTACCACAATGAAACCATGGCCGGCTATACTGCCAGCAAGGATGCCATGGATGCGATCTCCAAGACACTGCTGAAAGAAGCCAAAGCAGACAACATTAAAGTTACCTGTGTCTATCCTGGCGGCATTGATACCGCCTTCCGTGCAGTGCCGAAACATGAATACCTGAAACCTGAAACAGTGGCAGGCATGATCAAAAACGCTATGGAAGTAGAAGATGGTGCTGTACAGGAACTGGTCATCAGACCGCTGGTTGAAAACAATATACAATAATCAAAACATCATTTATAACAACTATGGCGGTCCTGCTTCATACAGGTCCGCCATAATTTCAGTTGATTGATGATAATGATTTATCTTTCTGCTGTAATCGCCTGGATTGCGCTCTTTGCCCAGCCGGAGTCTTTCAGAATCGCCCTGCCGACACCGATCAGGTCTGCTTTGTTCTGCTCGAGAAGTGATTCTGCTGCTTCATGAGTAATGATCAGGCCAATACATTCATCTTTGGCCTTCTCTCCATAATACCTGCACAGTGCTTCTGTGACACTGCCATCTTCTGATGCTTTGGAAGTGGCCATTGGCGGCATGACAATACGGTCAGGTAACGTCATTCCATTGATCTCAATTGGTGTATTCAGTATGGTCATATTGAATCCTCCTGCATATTTATTATAGTTTGTACTGCCACATGAAAAGAACGCACAATCAGGTAAGGTAGTATCCCAAAAGTGCGTATGCTCAATTTATGATTGATTTCTGATACTTATTCTTCGTTATCCAGTTTGAAGCACTTCTGATCAACGCCAAGCGGAATCAGTACATCACCTATCCGGTTGAGCAGGGCAATCACCCTGCTGGAATTGGGATATCGTCCGAGATCATTTGTACAATACGTGAGATTGTGCCCTTCCAGTTCAATTTCCTGTGATCCATTGCTGAAGTAGAACATGTGACTGTAGCCATCCAGTACCGGCACAAAGTCCAGTTCCTTGATGCTGTATACGTCAGTGTTCTGCAGTATCGCTTTAACCTGTTCAAATGCTGTATCTGTCAGCAGAAGTTTGCTGGCATTCCTTTTGTCTATGGTTTCGCGGTACTTCATGACATCTGCCTGGAAGACTGCGGCTGGGCGAGGGCCGCCATAGAGGGCCACACTGGAAACCAGGATTCCTCCGTAGCCAAAGAATCGATATTCAAAAACTTTTTTCCCTGTACGCATATGATTATCCTCACTTATCTATGACGTGTATGTGATTGATTCAAGATTCATCATGCAGCAAGCTGTCAATATATGTACGTCTATTGACTGCTGAGATCAGCTGCAGTTTCCGGCTGACAGAAATAGCTGATGCCATACCTGTTCAGTTTCTTTCGATTGATTTTGATCTTGCCAAGTACATACTTCAAATAGAGATTCAGCATCTCCACTTCGTTTGTATTCAGCAGTACCTGCACCAGATTATTCCGATTCAGCGCCCTGCTGTCTGCCAATGCGTATGCAAAGAACCCTTCCGGTTCTCCCTGTACAAATCCAATACTTGCGTGTCTGCTGTCAATAGAGCAATACCAAAGATCATCGCCGCCATTCAAAAAGGTTTCGATAAGCGCCTGCAAATTGGCAATATTGGAATACTCATAATGAGTCGAGAGATCGACCAGAGATACTCCTTTAGAAACAACAGAAATTACTCCAGTTGTTTTATAGGGGAAGTCATTCTTCTTTGGCGGTATCATCATCGTAATCCTGATACCATTTATCCTGAGCACAAGCCATAATGGAAAACGCAGTTCCACTGGTTGTACACGTGATGCATTAATGATATAAAGCCTTCCATGCTCGATATAAACTGCTTTTCCATAGCATTTACTGCCCAACCCTTTTAAACTCCCAATATAGATCACGTTAATCATCATGATCAGTGTTCCGTCTTCTGAACTGTACAGTCCAAATTCCGGGGCATCTACATATTCAACAGTCTTGCTGCAGCCTTCCAGTGCATTCAGACTGCAGTAGCTGGCAAGCAGCCAAAGCAACTGTTTATTATCACGCCATGTGCCATATTTTTGATTGCCAAAATAGTCCTGATAGATCTCTTTGACACTGTAATTGCCTTCAATGATACGTTTCCAGACATCCGGGTAGTTGCACTTCAAATATTGTTCCTGTTCTCGGTAGAATTTCATACGCAATTCCTCTGAACAAAGCATACTGTATTGCGATAAAAACACAACATTTCAGTCGTGACATGCAAAGAGACAGTCTCAAATGTGAGATTGTCTCCAGTGAAATAGAATCAGCATTTTACTTATAGCCAGTGGCTAGAGAATGGCTCCAGCAGCCTGTCTGCTTCTCTTGGTCCATTTTCATTCTGTGGGTAAGGATAGACAGGAAGATTGCTTGAACGATACGCATCCTTCAGCTGCTGGATATAGGACCAGCTTGTTTCAATGGCTTCAAAGGATGTGAACCAGGAAGAATCGTTATTGGCACATGCCAGTAACATGCGTTCATACGCTTCCGGGGTATTCTGGTGGAAGATATCATTGCAGCTCTGACAGAAGGACAGCTGTACTGACTGCAGCCCTGCCTGATCCCCTGGATTTTTGACATTGAATTCCAGATGAATCTCTTCAGTTGGCTGAATCCGTATCCTGAGTACATCCGGTGCAGTATGTTCATTGGCAGGCTTGAAGAGAATTGCCGCTTCAGAGAAACGCTCTTTGCACTTCTTGCCGGTTCGTAACAGGAATGGGACTCCCTGCCATCTTGGATGATCCAGGTATAACCGCAATGCCGCAAAGGTCTCTGTAGTAGACTTTGGATCTACCTTCTGTTCATTGCGATAGCCTTCATACTGCCCCAGTACCATCTGGTTCTGGATCTCTTTGGGATCCACCTTGCGCAGACTGTGCATGATCTCAATCTGCTGTTCGCGGATCGATGGCTGATCCGGCTGGTCCAGTGCCAGTATTGTCATAATCTGCATGAGGTGATTCTGCACCATGTCTTTGACAGCCCCGGCCTGATCATAGTAGCCGCCTCTGGTCTCTACCCCTACTTCTTCCATGGCAGAGATTTCAACTGCCTGAATGAAGTCTTTGTTCCAGGCATTGGCAAAAATCGGATTGGTGCGCCGGATGTCCAGCATACTGCGAACCATCTCTTTGCCAAGATAGTGATCAATGCGGAAGATATGATCTGAGCCGAAGCTCTGTTCCAGTGATGTATTCAATAATCTTGCGTCTTCCAGTGTTTCGCCGAATGGCTTTTCCAACAGGATTCTGCTGTCTGTTGCAGTGCTGAGCTTTGCATAGTTTTCAGCAATGGTGCGGAAGTACTGCGGGGCTACGGCAAGATAGACAAGATGCACAGAGGAAACACAGCAGTGCTGCTCCAGTGCTTCAAGATCTTTGTAGGAAGAAGGATCTGTAAAGTCCATCCGGTAGTAGTGAATGAGCTTTGCAAAAGAATCGAACTTTGACAGGTCTCTGCCAAGTCTTGCAAACTGGTGTACCCATGGCTTGATGAGATCAATATACTGCTCATCGGTATAGTCTCTTCTGCCAATGGCAATAATCGAGGAACTGTCACTCAGTTCCTCCCTGATATAGAGGTTGTATAACGCAGGCATCAGTTTGCGGCTGCACAGATCTCCGGTGCCGCCGAAAATCGTCATGTGAATATTCATTTTATTGAATGCTCCCAGTCATGGTGCATAAAGAGTTCACTGCCAATACGCTGGAACGTATGGGCACCGAAGTAATCACGCTGTGCCTGAATCAGGTTGGCGCCAAGCAATGGGCTGCCAAGCTGGTCCATAAAGGTCAGTGCTCCGTTCATGACCGGCATTGGAATGCCATGCTGAACAGATCCCAGGATTACCTTGCGGAGTGATGGCAGTAAGGTATTCCGCTGTTCCATCATCCAGTCTGTCATAAAGAGATCATCATTCTGCTTCAGCTGCTCTGATAATGTATCCAGCAGTCTGCACTGAATGATACAGCCAGCCCGAAAAATTGCCGCAATGCCGCTGAGATCAAGATTCCAGCTGTATTTCATAGAGGCATTCCGGTACAGGCCAAAACCCTGGGCATAAATCACGTATCTTGTCAGATCATATGCACGGTGCAGTGTTTCCGGTTCCAGTCTTAACGGGCATCCCTGTTCTGTCACTTCATAGCTGCTTCTGAGATCTGTGAGATTTGATACCGCTCTTGCAAGATAGGCATCCAGCAGCACTGAGGCATCATATTCCTGTTCCAGTGCCTGCTGGCCAGTCCATCTGCCGGTCCCCTTGTTATGGGCAACATCCACAATCTCATCCAGAAGACTGCCATTTCCTTCAGGATCCTGTTCTTTCAGAATATCTGCAGTAATGCCAAGCAGATAGCTCTTTGATTCTCCTTCGTTCCACTGTTCAAACAGTGCAGCGATCTCTTCATTGGTATGATCCTGCTTCAATGCCAGATAGACTTCGGCAATTGCCTGCATCTCGGCATACTCCATGCCGTTATGCACCATCTTGACGTAGTGCCCGCTGCCGCCGGGGCCAATGTAAGTAACACACGGCTGCTGTTCAAAGGATGCAGCAATGGCTTCCAGTACCGGTTTGATGGAATCATAGGCTTCTCTGGGGCCGCCTGGCATCATGCATGGGCCAAGCAGTGCGCCCTTTTCCCCGCCGCTGATTCCAACCCCAAAATAATGGATACCAGAAGATAGCAATTCCTGCTGTCTTCGCTCGGTATCATGGAAGAAGGAGTTTCCTCCATCCATCAGAATATCGCCCGGGGCAAGAAATGGCTTCAACGCGGCAATCGTATCATCGACCGGTTTTCCTGCCGGTACCATGAACAGGATCATTCTCGGTGTGCTCAGCTGATTACATAATTCTTCATCTGTGAAGCAGGCGGTGAATGTATCAGGGTATCCTTTCTTCAGTGTTTCCGTCGGTGCTTTGCTTTGGTTATAGCCGACTACGGATATTCCATGGTTCATCAGGTTGATGGCAAGGCTTCTGCCCATGACACCAAGACCCACTAAACCTATCTGTTTATTATTCATGTGTTCATTACTCTCCTATTTCACCAGAAGTGAAATGACTTCCGGTATTGTGATGCGGCTGTCAGGTTCTGCCAATAGACCGTCATGTAACTGGATGGATACTGCTTCATCTGAGAAGCGGTTGGCAGAGATCAGATGATTTCCCTGCAGGATAAAGTCTCTTGGATGAGAGCCCAGACAGGACGCTGTCTGTACCAGTTTCATCTTTGACCCTTTGATATCTACAACCGAGATCAGATCTGCACCTCTAGTCGAGATGTAGACAAGAGTGCCATCTTCAGAAAGACGGATCGCTGCAGTTCCCTTCTCATGATTTCTTCCATCCGGCAAGATGAGTGTCTTTTCCAGAATCGTCCAGGTTTCAGGGTCAATCCTGTACAGTTCATTGCCCAATTCGGAAGCCAGGTACAGATATCCGTCTGGCGCAAATACCCCATGTCTTGGACCTGTTCCCTGCTCAAAGTTCAGTACATGCACTGTCTCAAGATCTTTGTTCAATATCTGTAGCTGATCCATGAGCAGACACGGTACCAGGATGTAATCTTTGTAAAACAGGATCTGGTGGCATCCGCCGCCATCCTGTATGATCCGCAGTTTTTCAAGTTTCAGATGCGTCCCTTCAACTGTCAGTTTTCCGACTCCGCCGGTATGGTAGTTGGCTGTATATACTGTATTGCCATCGACTGCCACATACGCTGCAGTCTTGGGCTCATACTGACACTGATCCAGGATCTTTCCATCCCAGCCAATCAGTGTTACCCCACTGCCATCTTCAAAGTCATTGACTGCCAGTATCCCTTCTGAATACTCTGCCAGATATTTGGGATTCTTGATCTTACAGAATAATCCCGGGTTGGAAAGAATACCGTCTTCTATCTCAAAGCGATAGATCCCTTCACTTTTGCCTGATGTATAAGTTCCTGCATAGCCAGTCTGTTTCATATGAGTACCTCTCTATTTCGAGTATAGCATTGACCTTCAAAAGTACATGATGAGATGCTCAGAGGCAGATAAAAAGAAGATATTCTGCCAAGTATTTAACTTGGAGATATCTTCTTTCACGCACATAACTGAGCAATAATTCTTTAATCACACCGATCAGTTGCTTTTACATTTCAGTGATTTCTTCAGCAATGGTATGGCAGATTTCTTCTGCCTGCACGACTGTGCCAAGCATATCCAGAAATCCATGATCACATCCACAGTATCTGATATTCTTTACATCTTTTCCAAGAGACTTCAATCTTTGAGCAAATGCCTCATCCTGAATTCTCAGATAATCAAACTCGCTGTCTGCAATGATAATAGGCGGTAATCTCTTCAAAACGTCATCAGATGCACACAGAATGGAAACCATCGGATCTGAATACTTCGTTTTTCCCTGGAGGTAGAGATTATCTTCTTCAGTTTGACCTACTGAGTTCTTGATCCTGTCAATTCGGCTTTTCGCAATTTCATCCTGCTCAGGCAAAGCCGGATACTGTTCATAAGACCAGGTGTACTCACGAACTGTACGATAGTCTCTGGAATCACATGCAGGATACAACTCAAATACCTTTTTAATCATTTCCTGTTCGTCTTTAACCAAACAGGAATTTGTAAGTGCACCGCCTGCGCTGTCACCTGCCACCATCAGTTTTTGGGGATCAACATGCAATTCATCTGCATGCTGTATTACCCACTGGATTGTACCAAACCCATCATTTACAGGACCAGGATATGGGCATTCAGGTGCTAATCGATATTCCGGGAACACTACAGTTGCATGAGCCAGTTCGGCAATCAGCTTCATCTGGTTTGCATAGAGTTTCATATCGCCGGCTGTAAATCCCCCACCATGGAAATAGATCATGACAGGAAGCGTATTCTCGTGATCATCTTCTCTGCGATAGATGTATACATCAATCATATGATCATCATCAATTCTGATCAGCCGTTCATCGCATGACACCGGTACTGTTGTAAGATCATATGTCACTTTATCAGGTCGATATCGTTCATTCGAGAGTTTCCATCCACCTTTTGCGCGGCTGGAGAACATCTTCTTTTTTCTGGATGCGATCTCAAACACACGCGGATCCATTGCATGAGGACGATCATCATCAGGTACTGGCTTCATGAGAATATCGAGACCATCGATATTCTCAACATGCTGCTTATCGCGGATTGCCTGCACCAGTTTTTTGTCATATTTCCGCAAATCTTCCATTACGCTACTCCCAGGAGTTCAGCCTTCTCTTTATTCAGTGTCACCTTATTATAATCCTTGCTGTTGAGCAGAATTGTTACGATTGTATCGTCAATTCCTTTTGATTCAAATAGTGCACGGTCAATTTTAGCAACCTGCTGCCCAAGTTTGACATGATCTCCAGCTTTGACAATGACATCAATTTCATCACCAGCAAGTTTTGTAGAATCGAGGCCAATATGGATCATGATATTCGCACCGGTATCACCTTCAATCGTGATCGCATGCTTGGTAGGATCAACAGAATTAATCTTCCCGGATACTGGTGCAAGGATTTCATCAGATGTTGGTTTTACGCCGAAGCAAGAACCAAGTGTGCCATTTGCAAATGCAGGATCAGCGATCTGAGACTGTTCAATAATTGTTCCGTGTGCAGGTGCAGTAACTTCAACATCTGCAAGGCCTTCATCTTCTTCAACATAGCAGGAGTCATCCCACTTGGTAAGCCAAACTGTCACGAAGGAGAGCACCGCCATAATAGCAACACCGATCAGTGCCTTTGCAAAGTTTGCCATATCCTTGTTGGATCCCATGTAAAGAAGGATGTTGGTTAAGGAATAACCACCGAAGCCATAGCACTTCAGACCAACAAGTCCGCAGTATACAGAAGTAATCAGAGATGTAGCTGCACTGCACATATAAATCTTTGGCATTTTATAGGTAATACCATAAGTTGTCGGTTCAGAAATACCGCCGAACAATGCCGAGAGTGCTGCCGGGAATGCAATATCTTTCAGTGCCTTTTTCTTAGTCTTCAGTGCACAAGCCAATGCGATGAAACCCGGAGTGATTGTGCAGCAGAAGAACCAGATATTGATAACGTCATCATATCCAACTGAAGCAAGGCTTGTAGTTGCAATCGGAATCAATGCAAGATGGAATCCAGGAACAAATACGCCCAGGGTCATTGAGAACAGAATGATTGCAGGTACAGTGAGCCAAGGAACTGTTGTACGTACCGCGTTGATGAATGCAGCGATATAGTTTGTGATCAGTCCGCCTAATGGACCGGTAGCTGTCAGTGTAATAACAGAAATGATAATGAGAAGCAGGAACGGCTTCATGAAATGTCTGATGGATATCGGGAGCACCTTCTTGAGCCACTTGTCGATATAGGACATTACCCATACAGACAGGATAATCTGAAGCACTGCACCGTTGTAGGTTGTGAGCATTGCAGGAATGCCGAAGTAAGTTGTAAAGCCGCCTGCAGATGCCATACTGACCCAATCAGGATACAGCAGCCAGCATGCAAGTACCATTGCCAGAACAGGTTCTGTATCAAATTTCTTGGCCGACGTATAAGCAACAAATACTGGCAGGAAATAGAATACAGTTTGTGCAAGGTTATTTAAAATCACATAGGTTGAGTTGTCTGTAGATAATCCACATAGATTCAGAAGCAGCAGTAAGCAGGTAATAAATCCTGCAGCAATCAATGCTGGAATAATTGGAGACATTACCCCGGCCATCATCATCAGGAATCCGCCGAACTTTTCAAGCAGATTCTTTTTCTTTTTCGGAGCAGTGCTTCCATCCCCTACCTGTCCAACAACTTTGTTGACAGCAATAAACAGGTCTTCGATGATCTGTCCAACAATCACCTGGACATTTTCATCTCTTACTTCTACACCAAGGACACCGTCAATCTTAGATAGTTCTTTCTGATCAACTTTAGACGTGTCTTTCACAACAACACGCAGACGAGTTGCGCAGTGGTTAACATTGGAC